>JANQFN010000262.1 GCA_028277825.1 Desulfarculaceae bacterium | reverse complement strand
CAATGACAACGGTTGCCAGGTCGGGTTGGAGCGAAGCCCCGTAGCCAAAATATGGAATTGTTGGGTTTCGCTTCGCTCTACCCAACCTACAAGTTCTCCAGGCTCAAACCCATCCCTTCCCCACCTCTTAATTCTTCTGCCCGGCCCACTCTCGCAGCCAACCCGCCTTGACAGCCCCTGCCCCCTGCCCTACCATTTTTGAAAACCCTCTTGCCTGCCCAGGAGACCCACAGCCATGGCCCGACCCCTCAGCCGCATCTTCCTGATTGTCTTTCTAATAATCCTGGCGGGCCTAGTGGCCGGCTTCATCTACGTCTGGCCCCGCCTGGAGGGCAGCCCGCCGGAGATATCCCTGGACAAGCCCCTAAAATACCTGGGCCGTGAACAGCGGGTGTACCTCAAGATCAGCGATTCAGGCCGCGGACTGGCCTGGGTGCGGGTAACCATGGAGCAGAAGGGCAAGCAAGGGGTGATCATCAACCAGGAGTTCGAGGCGCCCGGCGTGCCCCTAGCCTCTTTGAAGCTGATGGTCAAGCCCCTGCAACTGGGCATGAACCAGGGCCCAGCCACGTTGGTGGTGGAGGCGGCTGACCGCAGTTGGCGGAGGTGGCTGAAGGGCAACCGCTCCCGCCGCGAGTTCCCGGTGCAGGTCGACACCACCCCGCCCCGCATCAGTTCTCTGACCCAGATGGTCAGGATCAGGCGCGGCGGCAGCGGTCTGGCGGTGTACCTAGTCGACGAGCCCCAGGCCCGCCACGGGGTGCGCGTGGGCAAGAAATTCTACTTGGGTGTGTCGCCCTGGCCGGACAAGCCCAACACCAAACTGTGCTATTTCGCTTATGGTGAGGACCAGGCCAAGGGGCAAAAAATCGAGTTGTGGGCCATGGACGTGGCGGGCAACGCCGCCGCCGCCGCCCTGAACACCCGGGTGCACTGGAAGCGATTTAAAAGCGACAACATCAAACTGAGCGACAGGACCTTGCGCAAAATCGCCGCCCGTTTCGACGGCGTGATTCCCCAAAACCGCACCAGCCTTTTGGCCAAGTTCATCTGGATCAACCAGGACCTCAGACAGGAAAACCACCAGGTAATCGAGGAGGCGTCCCGCCAGAGTCAGCCCTATCAGCTTTGGCGCAAGACCTTTGCCCGGTCCGTGGGCGCGCCCAAGGCCGGTTACGGCGACCGGCGCACCTTTTTCTACAAGGGCAAGGAAGTGAGCAAGGGGGTGCACCTGGGCGCGGACACCGCCCACACCGAAAAAAGCCCGGTCAAGGCCTCGGCCCGGGGCATCGTGCGCTTGGCGGCCAAGGTGGGCATCTACGGTAACTGCGTGATCCTGAGCCACGGCCAAGGCTTGGCCACCCTGTACGCCCACTTGTCCAGCATGGCGGTCAAGGTGGGCGACGAGGTGCAGCGCGGCCAGGATCTGGGACGCTCCGGCGCCACCGGCCTGGCCCTGGGCGACCACTTGCACTTCTCGGTCTTGGTGCAGGGGGTGTATGTCAACCCCACCGAGTGGTGGGACCCGCGCTGGGTCAGGGACAACGTGCTTTCGCGTTTCAAGGAGGCCGGCCTGCCTCTGCCCCTGCCTCCGGGCGAAACCCAGCCGGGGTCATGATGAAGCAACTCTACCCGCTGGCCCTGATCATGCTCCTGGGCCTGGCCCTGGCAGCAGGATGCGCCACCATGCCCCAGAAGCATACAGAACCGGCCGCGCCGCCGGCGGGCGCCGTGCTGGCCCCGCCCCTAAGCCAGCCCCTGGACCAGGCGGGTCTGCAAAAACGCCTGGATGCGGCCCAGGTGGTGTTGGTGGGCGAGCGCCACAGCCACCCCGGGCACCATGACATCCAGTTGCGCGTCCTCAAGCTGATGGCTGCCCAGGGACCGGTGGTGGTGGGCATCGAGTGGCTGGACCACAGCGCCCAGCCGGCCTGCGACCGGCTCTCAGCCGGCAAAATCAGTGTGGAGCAGTTTGCTCAGGAGGCTGATTGGAAAAACCGCTGGGGCTTTGACCTGAAGCTGTACGCGCCCATTTTGGAAGAAGTGCGCTTAAAGGGACACCGCCTGGTGGCGCTCAACGCCCCCACCAAGGTGGTGCGCCAGGTGGCCAGGGGGGGTCTAAAGTCCCTCACGCCTGAGCAACGCGCCAAGCTGGCCCCGGCCCTGGACCTGGACGACCCGGCCTATAGGGCCCAAATCGCCCGCCAGTTCGCGGTGCACGGGGTGAGCGACAAAAAGGCCCAGGCCAACTTCTTCGCTGCCCAGGTGGCCCGGGACGACACCATGGCCTCTAACCTGGCCCGGGCCCTGGAGCCCTGGCCCGACTCGGGCAAGCGGGGCCTGGTCCTGGCCGGCGGCGGCCATTTGAGCCATGGCCTGGGCTTGCCCCCGCGCATCGCCCGGCGCCTGCCCGGCGTGAAGCTGCTCACCGTAATGCCGGTCAGCGCGCATGCCGCTCAAGCCATGGCGCACCTGAAAGGTGCCCGCCCGGCTGACCTTTTGATCGTCTCCACCCCGGCCCCGCCCCGCGGTCCCCGCCTGGGCATAATCATCAAGGTGGAGGATTCGGGGCTGCGCATCAGGCGGGTCTTGCCCGATACGCCGGCGCAACGGGCCGGGCTCAAGGCTGGAGACCTGCTCATCTCGGTGGACCAAAAGCCCCTGAAATCTCCCAAGGGCATCCACGACGCCATTAAATCAGCCCCTTATGAACCCCACACCTACCACCTGCGCCGGGGTGAACGGGAGTTTGACATCCAGGTGACCATCGACCCCCCTGGGGAGAAAAAATGAGTCCAGCCTGGAACTCCGACCAGCAACCCCAAACTAATCCTTTGTTTTACCGTTGCCTGAGCACAACGGTTTTTGTTATAAGTAATGCAGTCTTGCATACATCCCTGATAGTGTTATCGCTGCCATTTCAGCGCAGGACGGCTTATGGGTGCGAGGAGTTTGCATGGACATCAAAGTTGAGGCCGACCAAGATCAAGCCCGCATCGAGGTGGTGGGCAGCATTGACGAACGCGGCGCCGAAAACCTCAAGCGGAGCTTTTTGGACCTGGACATAGGCAGCATGAACAACGTGGTGCTGGATTTCGACGGCGTCACCTTTATCGGCAGCGCCGGCATTGGCAAGCTGCTCTTGCTCTACAAAAACTTGGCTGAACACGGCGGCCAGTTGCGCATCGAAAACCTCTCCAAAGACATCTACACCATGTTCAAGGTAGTCAAGCTGGACCAGGTGTTCCAACTCTCCCAAGCTAGCTAGGCACTTGGCAGGCTCCTCCGTCCCCTCCGCATTATTCCCCAAAACCACGCCATGGGGTTTTTTGTGTAAAAATCATGATTTCAACCGATTTTGGGGGCCAAAAAGTTTTTCCTGATGCCCACTCCCTGTTAATATGGATAAAGAGCCTAGTTGTTTCAGCCGATCCGTTGCCGTGTTGGCCAAAGTTTGCAACCAATGACGCCGGGCCACACGGGAGACAGCATCACTTCACCGCCGGTTTAGAGAGTGCCTATTCAAGCTGTCAACGCCAAAAAAAGCTCCAGAAGCATGGACCCGGACAGGTCCGTGATCACCGACCGATCCGCTCCCCCGCCCCGCATCCTGGTTGCGGATGATGAATGGATGATGCTGGACCTGCTAAAGCGCTTTTTGTCCAGCAAGGGTTACGAGGTCATCCCGGCCCGGGACGGCAAGCAGGCCCTGGAGCTGTTCAAGGCCAATTCCGTTGACTTGATTATCACCGACCTGCGCATGCCGCGCATGGATGGGTTACAGTTGCTCAAGGCGGTGAAAGACAGCGACCGCCGCCTGCCGGTTTTGTTCATCAGCGGCTTTGGCGACGCCGAGACCGTGGTGACCGCGCTCAAGGCCGGAGCTGAGAATTTTTTGGCCAAACCCCTGGACTTGGAGCGTTTACAAGCGGTGGTGGAGCAGACCCTGAACCTGGCCTGCGTCAAACCCCGGGGGCAACGCTCCAACCCCTCCATGCGGCAAAGCACCTACCTCGAGGCGCCCAGCCACCCCGGCCAGATCGGTGAGATGATCTACCAGTTGGCCCTCTCAGCGGTGGCGGTGGGTTTTGCCCAGCGCGACCTGGAAAACAACATCAAGGTGGCCCTGGCCGAGGCCCTGACTAATGCCATGGAACACGGCAACGGCTGGGATGCCGGCAAAAATGTGGCCGTGGAGTGCGACATCAGTTGTGATGAGCTAAAGATATCGGTGCAAGACCAGGGAGAGGGGTTTGATCACCAACAGGTGCTCGACCCCACCCGGGACGAAAACCTTCTGGTAGAGCGGGGCCGGGGGGTGTTTTTGATGCACACTATCATGGACCAGGTCTATTACAACCAAAGCGGCAACCAGGTCACCCTGGTCAAGCTCCGACCCAACCACGAGACCGGTTGAGCCGCCATGGCCTCGGTCTCACCACCCCGATATTGTCAGTCCTGCGGCGGCGCCCTTTTGCCCGCCACCCCCCATGCTGACAAAAAGGCGCCCTATTTTTGCGCGGCCTGCGCCCAGCCGGTGTATTTGGACCCCAAGGTGGCGGTGGCGGTGGTGGTGCGCACGGGTGGCGGCATCGTCATGCTGCGCCGGGCCCAAAAGGACCAGGCCCACGGCAAGTGGATCCTGCCCGGCGGGCACGTGGACCGGGGCGAGGAGGTGACCACCGCCGCGGTGCGCGAGGTGCGCGAGGAAATCGGCCTGGAAGTGGAGTTGACCAAGCTGGTGGGGGTCTACTCCTACCCGGACAACCCCTGGGTGCTGGTGGTCTATGAGGCTTTGGCCAACGGCGGCGCACCCATGGCCGGCGACGAGGCCCTGGAGGTGGCCGAGTTCGCGGTTGAGGACATCCCCTGGGAAGACTTCGGCTACCAGTCCACGGCCGATGCCATGCATGACCTCTTGGATGATCAAGGCTGAAACCCCGCTTCAGGCTGCCACAGGTTCAATAAATGGAAAGCTTAAGCGCACTGAACAGCGGCCCTTTGCTCGCCCTGCCCTTTTCCTTTTACCCAACCTTTTAATCCTTTGCGGGCACGGCTTCGCACATGATCCAGACTCGCGCACAGATATTGGCTCAAAACAACTTGCCAATTGCGGACGGCGCTGGTAATTAGTCAAGGCTGAAAATCCAAGCCGAGGGATATGGTTATGAAACTCACGCCTGAAAAAATCTCCGGACTCTCTCCTGAGCGCCGCGACAACATCCTGCGCCGCTCCATGCAGGACGTGTCTGACATCTACGAATACACCAAAGAGATCCTGGACGACATCCGCGACCGGGGCGATGCCGTGGCTGTGGAGCACTATAAGAAATACAAGGACGACATCGCGGCAAACGACTTTTTGGTCACCCGTGATGAGATCGAGGCCGCCTACAAACAGGTGAAGCCAGAGGTGGTGGAGCACCTGAAGGTAGCCGCTGCCAACATCAAGAAGTTCCACGCCGCGCAATTGGGCAAGCCCCAGTGGCAGATGGAGGTGTCGCCCGGCATCCTGGCCGGCCGCAAGAACACCCCCCTGGATTCGGCCGGCTGCTACGTGCCCGGCCGGCGGGCGGCCTATCCTTCCAGCGTGCTGATGACCATCCTGCCCGCGGTGGTGGCCGGGGTGGAGCGCGTGGTGGTGACCACCCCGCCCGACGACGGCCTGGTGGCCAACGTACACACCCTGGTGGCCTGCGACATCGCCGGGGTGGAAGAAATCTACAAGCTAGGCGGTCCCTGGGCGGTGGGGCCCCTGGCCTATGGCACCGAGACCATAGACAAGGTGGCCAAGATCGTGGGCCCAGGCAACAAGTACGTGCTGGCCGCCAAGATGCTGGTCTACGGCCAGGTGGACATCGACTCCCCGGCCGGGCCCTCAGAAGCCTTGATCCTCTGCGACGCCACCGCGGACCCCTATTTCATGGCCCTGGACTTTTTGTCCCAGGTGGAGCACGACCCGGACGCAGCCGCGGTGCTGGTCACCGACGACGCCAAAACCGCCCAGGCGGTGTGCGACGAGATCACCCGCCTCTACCCGGACATGCCCAGACGTGACCTGATGGACCAGGCCGCGCGCTACTGCGCAGTGCTGGTGGCGGACTCCATGGCCGAGGCCATTGAATTCAGCAACGAGTACGCGGCCGAGCATCTGCAGATCGTCACTGCCGAGCCCTTCCTGACCCTGCAGGAGATCCGCCACGCCGGCTCCATCTTCATGGGCCCCTGGGCCCCGGTGCCGGTGGGCGATTACGCCTCGGGCACCAACCACGTGCTGCCCACCGGCCAGGCCGCCCTGAGCTTCTCGGGCCTGAGCGTGGACGACTTCATCAAAAAGCCCACCTACCAGTACCTTACCCGCGAGGGACTGGCCGGCTTGGGCGAGACCGTGGTCACCCTGGCCGAGGCTGAGGGACTGCCCATCCACGCCATGTGCGTGCGCGAGCGGCTCAAAGACTGATCAGGAATAACAGCGCGATTTAACCGGCGGTTGCCAGATGGCGGCTGCCGGTTTTTATTGTGGTGAAAGGAAAAGAGGCAGGTAAGGAAAAACTGTTTATGCTGTCCAGTGTCAAATTTGCACTTGTGACAGCGCGGTCGTGAGGCGATCAGGGCTGAAGAGAAGACCTCACGCAACGCCGGTGTTTTTGACGGTGGCGTCCTCGGTAAAGGGCAGGCAACTCTCCTTATTGGAAATTAGCAAGATAACCAAGACCTGCCACCCAAACCAACAAGCACGCAAGATAGAACCCACTCCCCTCACTCCCAACTTCTTTTAGGCTTTCACTCATCGACTGAAGACCGGCGAAAATTCAGCATCAACGTGCGGAGTTGTCCAGCAGATGCCAGCCCAAACCGCCCAACACAATGGCCGAAAGCAGCCAAAGCAACAGGGCGCTTGAAATGGCCATGAAACCATACTGATTAAGGTAAAAGCGGCGGCGGCAGCGCCCGCAAGCAAAGGGGAGAAAGCCAAACACGCTTATAAAGCGCTCCAAAGCGCGACGCCGGTGAACACGCCATATTTCATCATCGCCGCATGCCGGACAAACCCGGGACAGAGACATGCTGCCCTCCCTTACAAAATGACAAAGGCCCGCGCCCAATGGTGCGGACCTTGCTTCAATCAATTTGCCCGTCGATACAGCCTGCGTCGGCAGGCTCCTCAGACCATACCGGGCTCAATTTTCAACTGACACCAATTTATAAAATATCACGGCGAGGATCAAGGGGTTTGGTCTTTGGTTGCTTGAATGTGGCTGTTTTTTTTGTGGCGAGAAAAAAGAGGCAGTTAAGCATAAAAAGAGCATATTCTGATGAAAGCCAAATTTGCGCTTTAGGCCGCGCGGCTGGTGGGTGGGCTGGCCTGAGGAAGGACGCCCCTGAATCAAGGGTGTGGTTGATCCCGGCGGCCGGCTGGGCGGGCAGGCGGCTTTGCCTGGCCGAACCCAGCAAAACTACTTGTGCCTACCATCCCAGCCGCTAAGCCCAACACCAGGCAGCCCCCTTCCCTTTTTGCCAACTTCCTTTCCGCTGTCAGGCTTTTTGAAGTTCCCCCGTTTTTGTGGACACCTTGCAAATCATGATATGACATGTTTGGAGGTGTTTAATGGTGAAAAAGCGGAGGAGTTACAGTCGGGAGTTC
>JANQFN010000201.1 GCA_028277825.1 Desulfarculaceae bacterium | reverse complement strand
CAAGTAGGCCCAGATCAATTCGTTGCAGAATTTGAGCAGTTGCTGCATTTCCTCGGGCTCCTCCAGCATGGCCATCATCATCTCCTCCATGCCCAGGATGCGCCCGGCGGTGGTGAAGGGCCCCCAGGTGGTGGCTAAAAGCAGCGCTTCATCGCCGATGGCCTCAGCCACCAGATGATGGGATTTGATGATCCCCTGCATCATGGGGTCCTCCAGCACCTTGTCCAGGTCCAGGGAATCCAGCTTGGCCAGGTTGTCGATGACCACGCCCTCCAGCATGGGGGCGTCGGAGCCCTGGTCGGTGATAGGGCAGCCCAGCAGGTGAATGGGGTAGTTGATCAGGCTGGCCCCGGTCCACATGAGGTCGTGGCCGATCTTGTCATAGGCCTTGAGGTACACCTCGGCCAGGGCCTGGGGATCGTTTTTGATCCGGGCGAAGCTGGTGCCGGCGTCGTGCACATACCAGGCGCCGCCGCCGATGGCGGTCACCGCCGGGCGGGGGGGCTTCTCCCCGGCCAGAGCCATTAGGGCAATCTCTTTTCCGGTCATGTTCCCCTCTCCATTGCTTTGCCTATTCAAACGGCGTGAGCACGATTTTCTGTCCGCCGGCAGGACTTATAAACTTATTTATATGTTCCATCAACAAGTCGATGTTCTGAAAACGCGTGTCCCAGCCCTGGTCCACCCGCTCCAGATAGGAGCCGTCCTTGGTTTGACGCCTGATGTAGACCGGGTTACGCCGCTCTTGCCAGGAACGCTGGATGTAGGCGTTCAAACTCAGGCGCAGTTCCTGGGGACCGGGCGTGGTCAGAAACACCCGGTGTATATTTAGGGCATAGCCCACCAGGTCCTCCGGTTGGCCCGGGGCCAAAGGCAGGGGCCGCCAGGATCCGTCGGGTTGCTTCTGCTGGGCGCTCACCACCCAGAAAGGCCCCAAAAAGGAATCAAAGCGCACCCAACTCCCCGGGAAGGGCCCCCAGGGTCCCCAGCCCCACATGGCCTGGCCCATCTGTTGGCCGCTCACCGCCTTTTTGATCACCAGCGCCACCCGGGCCGGGTCCGGGCCCGGGTCGATGGGCGGCGGCGCGCAGGCCGCGGCCCCCAGAACCAGGGCCGCCAGCAAGGCCGCGGCCAATGTCTGGGCGCGCCGCATGCTCACCCCTGCAGGATTTCGCGCAGGCTGGCCGCCACGTACTCGATCTCCTCCGGCCTCAGCCCGGCGAACAGGGGCAGGCTCATCAGGCCCTCGAAAGACGCCTCGGCCGCGGGGAAGTCGCCGGTCTCGTACCCCATCTGGGCATACAGCGGGTGCAGATGCAACGGCTGCCAGTGCACCAGGCAGGTGACTCCCCGTTCGGCCATCTGGGCCAGGCACTCGTCCCGGGAGACCCGGGCGTCGGCCCCCAGGCGCACCGCGTACAGGTGCCAGGAGTGGCCGGCCAACTGCCCCGCCCCGCCCATGGCCTCAACCGCCTCGGCGTCGTTGGGCAGATGCAGCCCGGGCACCCCGGCCAGCAGCTCAGCGTAAGCCTCCGCCACTGCCCGGCGCCGGGCCCAGAGCTCATCGGCCCGGGCCACCTGGGGCAGGGCCAGGGCCGCGTTGACGTCGGGCAGGTTGTACTTAAAGCCCAGTTCCTCGATGTCCACCCGCCAGGAGGCGCCGCGTTCAAAGCGCTTGTAGGCCCCCTTGCTCAGCCCGTGCAACCGAAGGCGCCTCAGGCGCTCGGCCCGCTCCTCGTCTTCGCTGAGCACCATGCCCCCCTCGCCGCTGGTGACGTTTTTGGTGGCGTAAAAGGACAAGGCCGCCGCCCCGCTGAGCTGACCGGGGGTGATCTTCTGTCCCTCTTTGCCCAAGCGGTAGCCGCCGAAAACATGGGCCGCGTCCTCCACCACCGCCTGGTAGTGATGATCGGCGAAGTGGTCCACCCGCTCCATGTCCAGCATCAGGCCGGCGTAGTGCACCGGCACCATGCCGGTGATGGGCGGCAGCTTGCCCCCCCTCCGGGCCAGGGGGTGGTTGCCCGGATCGTGGATCACCGCCTTGACGAACTCCAGATCCAGGTTGAGGGTGATGGGGTCCACCTCGCACAGCACCGGCACCGCCCCGACATAGAGCACCGCCTCAGCGGTGGCGGCGAAGGTGTGGGTGGGGATCAGCACCCCGTGGCCGGGCTGGATGCCGCTGGTCAACAGGGCCAGGTGCAGGGCGGCGGTGCCGTTGTTGGTGCCCACCGCAAATTCACGGCCCATATAGGCGGCCACCGCCTCTTCCAGTTCAGCGCAGGCGCGGCCGGTGGTGAGCCAGCCCGAGTCGATGACCCTTAAGACCTCATCCTTTTCGGCCTGGCCCAGATCGGCCCGGAAGAAGGGGACCTCCATTTTGGCTGTCATGCTAATTGCCCTTTCCCTGGGCCATGGCCTCGGCCAAGGAGTCCGCGGCGGCGGCAAACTCGCCCACCTCCAGGGTCTCGGCCCGGCGCTGAGGGTCGATGCCCGCCCGCTCCAGGGCGCCGGCCACCAGCGGCCGCTCCAGGCCCAGGCCGCCGGCCAGGCTGTTGGCCAGGGTCTTGCGGCGCTGGCCAAAGGCGGCCTTGACCACCCGGCTGAACCAGGCCTCGGCCTCGGCGTCGGTAAACAATACCCGAGGCTGTGCCAATGGCGTCAGGTGCACCACCTGGCTGACCACGCCGGGCCGGGGGAAGAACTGGTCCTGGCCCACCTCCAGGCCGGCGGAGATCTCGCACCAGGTCTGCATCAACACCGAGAGGCGGCCGTAGTCTTTGCTGCCCGGCCCGCTGGCCAGGCGCCGGGTCAACTCCTGTTGCAGCATCAAGGTGGCCCCGGTCCACAGGGCGCGTTGCCGGAGCATGCCGAAGAGCAAGGGGCTGCTGATGGCATAGGGCAGGTTGCCCACCACCTTTAACGAGCCGCCGGCCTCGGCGGCCAGGGCCGGCCAGTCCAGGGCCAGGGCGTCAGCCAGGATGGGCTGTACGTTGTCCACGCCCTCGGAGGCCAGCACCTCCAACAGGGCGCGGTACACCCCCCGGTCCACCTCCACCGCCAACACCCGCTTGGCCCGCCGGGACAGGGGCAGGGTCAGCGCCCCCAGGCCGGCCCCTATCTCGGCCACGATATCGTCGGGGCTCAGCCCGGCGCTGGCCGCGATGGCCTCGGCGGTGGCCGGCTGGGTCAAGAAGTTCTGGCCGCGGCGCTTGCCGGCGCGCAGGTCATAGGCCTTCAAGATGGTGCGGGGATGGATCATGAACACACCTCCACTGGCAAGGCCCCTCCCCGGGGCAAGCGGCTGACCGCATCGGCGCTCAAAGACAGGCGGCGGCCAGCGCGCAGATGGTGGCAGCCGGCGGCGGCGATCATGGCCGCGTTGTCGGTGCAAAGCTCAAACGGCGGCAGGGTCACCCCCAGGCCGGCGGCGGTCCCGGCCTCGGCCAGATGGGCGCGCAGGCGGCGGTTGGCCGCCACCCCGCCGGCCAGGGCCAGATGTCCCACGCCGCGCTCCTGGGCCGCGGCCAGGGTCTTTTTGACCAGCACCTCCACCACCGCCTCCTGGAAGCCGGCGCACAAGTCCTCGATGCGGTAGCTTTCGCCCTGGTGCTGCTCGCGAAAGCGCACCACCGCGCTTTTGAGGCCCGAAAAGGAAAAGTCCAGGGTGCCGTCGTGCATGCGGGGCCGGGGCAGCTTGATGGCCGCGGGATCGCCATCAGCGGCCAGGCGGTCGATCACCACCCCGCCAGGGTAGCCCAGGCCGTAGAGCTTGGCCACCTTGTCAAAGGCCTCGCCGGCGGCATCGTCCACGGTCAGGCCCAGCTCCTCCTGCTCTCCGGGGCCAGTGACCAAAAAGATGCTGGTGTGGCCGCCCGAAACCAGTAGGGCCAAAAAGGGATGCGGCGGCGGCTCCTCTCCCAGGCCCAGGGCGGCCAGGTGGCCTTCCAGGTGGCTAACCCCCACCGCGGGGAGGCCACGGGCAAAGGCCAGGGCCTTGGCGAAGTTCAGCCCCACCAACAGGGCCCCGATCAAGCCCGGCCCCTGGGTGACGGCCACCCCGCTGATGTCATCCAGGCCCACCCCGGCCTCGGCCAGGGCGGCG
>JANQFN010000145.1 GCA_028277825.1 Desulfarculaceae bacterium | reverse complement strand
CGGCATCTTCGAGTGCCGTCTCTCCCTGGGCGATGCCGTTCAAGCCGGCCAGGAGGTGGCCCGGGTGAATGACGAGCCCATCCTGGCCCAGACCGGCGGTATCATCCGGGGCCTGATCCGGCCCGGGGCCCGCGTCACCCGGGGCCTCAAGGTTGGCGACATCGACCCCCGGGGCGAGTTGAGCCACCTGCACACCATCAGCGACAAGGCCCGCACCTTGGGCGGGGCGGTGCTGGAAGCCATCATGAGGGTCTTCAACGCCTGAGCCGGCCCCTGGACCAGTCGGGCGTCTACCGGCGGCAATCCGCCGGCAAATCATCAACCAATTAGATGTCGACGGAGGGACAGGCTCTGTGGGGGCTGTAGTGTTCGGTCCAGCGATTAGTTGCCGACCGATTTGACCTCGGCGATACGCCTACGTTTCGCCATGCGAACAAAGAAATGGTTGACCACCTGTTCATCAAATGATTAAACAATATAGGATCGTTTTTTATATCAACGCTAATTCTTAGAGGCAGCTTGGCCGCGAAAATTGTAAAAAACCGGGTGCCCGATGCGGTATTGGCCGAGATACGCCGCATGATCACCAGCGGCGAGTTGAAGGAAGGCGACAAACTTCCCAATCAAAATGACTTCGCCGCTCAGTTGGGGGTGAGCCGGCCTTCGTTGCGCGAGGCCCTGCAGACCCTCACTCAACTGGGGGCCATTGAACAGCGTCCCGGGGTGGGCACCATCCTGGTGGCCCGCTCCCGCGCCTTTTTGGCCGGCAACCAGGACCTGCCCCTGATATCCGACGCCGAGGCCACCCTGCAGCTGGTGGAAGCCAGGCGCATCGTGGAGCTGGGCATGGTGACCTTGGCCGCGGCCCGCATCAGCGACCAGGAACTGGAGGAGCTGGGCCGGGTCCTTTCCGAAATGGAGCAGGCGGTGGCCCGGGGAGACATCGAGGAGTATTGCACCCAGGACCTGGTCTATCACCACCTGATTGCCAAGGCGGCGCATAACGGCTTCATTTCCAGCATCTTCCAAAACATCCGCCAGCCCTTTGAGCAGTTTTTACACGACACCTTCCAGGCCATGCCCGACCGCCTGCAGAGGTCGCTTTACGAGCACCACAAGGTGTACAAGGCGCTCAAGGCCCGCGATCCAGACCGGGCGGCGGCGGCCATGGACTCGCACATA
>JANQFN010000135.1 GCA_028277825.1 Desulfarculaceae bacterium | reverse complement strand
CTGGCTGTCGGCGTCCACGGTCAAGTCCGCGCCGAAGCGCCGGGCCATCTCCAGGCGGGCGGCGTCGCGGGCCTTGCCCACCACCATCACCGGCCCGGCGCCGGAGGCTTTGGCCACCCCGGCGGCGCACAGGCCCTGCTGGCCCGGGCCCACGATGGCCACGCTCTGGCCCACCTTGACCCCTCCGATGCGGCTGAGCCAGCGCACCGCGTTGCCCAGCACCGCGCCGGTCAATACCCCCACCTCGGGCGACATGTCATCGCCGATCTTGTGCACCATGGCCCGGGGGTGGATGTAGAGATAGTCGGCATAGGCCCCGTAGAGGTGGGGCGGCTGGGCGCAGGAGACCATGGAGCCGTAGGTGTAGAAGTTGTCGCACAGGGTGTATCGTCCGTCGCGGCAGGGCCCGCAGCGGCCGCAGCCAAAGGCGTACTCCACGATCACCCGGTCGCCTTCTTGCACCCCGTGGCGGGCCTGGGCTTCGGCGCCCATGGCCTCCACCCGGCCCACGATCTCATGGCCCATGATCAGGGGGTAGGGACGGGGGGCCCGGGAGGCCTTGCCCTTGAAGATGCCCGGGTCCGAGCCGCACACCCCCACCAGTTCCACCTTCAAGATACCGTCGCTGTCGCCCACCGCGGGCAGGGGGAAGCTTTGCAGCTCCATCTGCCCGGGGGCGGTTACTACCATTGCCCTGGATTCGGCCATTTTTTCCTCCTGAGGCGGGCTCGCCGCGCGTAATAGCTATGTCAATTCAGGCGCTACCCAAAAAAACGAAATTAGGTTCCGCAAAACCCAAGTATTTCTTGACCTGGAGCCAGAAGTCAACGTATATTGCATTACACTTTCTATTAACGTAAAGCGATAATACAGTGGCAAGCCAAGAAGCACATCCTCTGTTCATAAAATCACTGGCCCGGGGCCTGTCGGTGTTGGAGGCCTTCTCCGCCCGCCGGCCCCGCCTGACCCTCACCGAACTGGCCGAAGCAACCGGCCTCAATCTGGCCGCAGTGCAGCGCTGTACCCACACCCTGCAGGCCCTGGGCTACTTGCAGCGGGGCGAGCACAAGGAGTTCTCCCTGGGCATCAGGGTGCTCTCTTTGGGCTACTCCTGCCTGCAGGGCTCGGAGCTGAGAAAAATGGCCGAGGAGCATCTGCAGCGTTTTGCCGAGCAGACCGAGGCCACAGTTAGCCTGTCGGTGCTGGACGGCAACAATGTACTGCTTTTGTACCGCAACGAGATGCAGAGCGTATTCAAGCTCAACCTGCAGCCGGGCTCCAAGCTGCCCACCTATTGCACCTCCATGGGCAAGGTGCTCTTGGCCACCCTGCCCGATGCAGAGCTGAAAAGACGCATCGGGCGCATGCGCCTGCAGCCCATCACCCCCTACACCATCACCGATCCCGACCAACTGTTCAAGGAGGTGCTGGCGGTGCGCGAGCGGGGGGTGGGAGAGAGCGACCAGGAGGCGCCCCTAGCCCTTTACTCGGTGGCGGTGCCGCTTCTGGACCAGAGCCAGCAGGTGGTGGCCGCGGTGAACGTGTCCTTGGCCGTGGGCGAGGACGGTAAGCAGTCCAAGCGGCAGTTGCAACAGGGCCTGGTGGAACAGGGGCGGCACTTGTCCTCCCTGCTGGGTTATGAGGGCCCCTATCCCCGCATCACCGTATCCAGCGAGTAGAGGGGCTAATTATGCTGGTCAACATGGGCAGGGTCTTCAAGCAAAACGTCCTGCGCTACGGCTCGCGCACCGCCCTGGTCAACGTGGAGCGCGGCCGCCGCTTCAGCTTTGCCGAGCTGCACCTGCTGTCCAACCAAATGAGCAGCCTGCTCACCGGCCGTTTCGGTCTGGGCGAGGGTGATTTTTACGCCCTGATCCTGGAAAACGACAACGTGGGGCTGTTTCACCCCTGGATGCTCAAATGTCCTTTGAGCGCGGTGTGGATCGACATCCGCGAGTCCTTGGACGAAAAACTGGCCCAGATCGACTACGCCCAGCCCAAGCTGGTATTCGTGGAGGCGCACTTCCTTGAGCAGCTTCACGAGCCTCTCAAAGAACGCGGCGTCGAGATCGTCTGCCTGGATGCGCCCGGCCC
The DNA here is from genome assembly GCA_028277825.1 of Desulfarculaceae bacterium. Taxonomy (GTDB): domain Bacteria; phylum Desulfobacterota; class Desulfarculia; order Desulfarculales; family Desulfarculaceae; genus Desulfoferula. Next base: position 4,456 of record JANQFN010000135.1, on the reverse strand, counting down.
TGAATTCGCCGGGGTGCACGACTTCTGGCAGCTGGTGGCCGAGGCCTCGCCGGCGGAGGTGGAGGCTGAGTTCGTGGCCGATGACGCGGGCCAACACATCAGCGTGCTGCGCTTCACCGGCGGCACCACCGGCCGGGCCAAGTGCGCCATGTACACCCTGTCCAACTTCTGGACCTGGGGCTGCAACCCGGCGCATTACATCGAGGCCTTTCCCTACGAGCATCCCCGGGCCCTGTTGTTCTCGCCTTTGAACCACGCGGCCTCGGGCTCGGTGGTGATACCCATCCACATCAAGGGCGGCACCGTGGTCACCCTGAACCAGGCTGACATGGAAAAGATGGGCCAGGTGATAGCCGCCGAGAAGATCCAGATGATATACACGGTGCCCACCGTGGCCTACCGTATGCTGGACGCCAAGCTGCATGAGCGCTACGACCTGAGCAGCCTGAAGACCATACGCTACGGCGCCGCCCCAATCTCGCCGGCCAAGCTGGAGGCCCTGGTGGAGGCCTTTGGTCCCATCTTCGTGCACGGTTACGGCTCCACCGAGTGCTGGCCCTCCTGCAGCATCCTGGGCCGGGCCGAGCACAGCCTGGAGGCGCCCGAGCAGGTGGCGCGCCTGGCCTCCATCGGGCGGCCCTTCCCCGGCCAGGAGATCATCATCTGCGACGATGAGGGCAATGAACAGCCCCCCGGTGAGCGGGGCGAGTTGTGGATTAGGGGGGCCAACACCATCCAGGGCTACTACAAGGACCCGGTGAACACCCGTTTGAACTTCAGCGCGGGCGGATTCTGGAAATCCGGGGACATCGGCTACATGGACCAGGACGGCTACATCTTCCTGGTGGACCGCAAAAAGGACATGATCATCAGCGGCGGCTACAACGTCTACGCCAATGAGGTGGAAAACTGCCTCAATGCCCACCCGGCGGTGCAGAACGCGGCGGTGGTGGGGCTGCCCGACGAGGTCTGGGGCGAGGCGGTGTGCGCGGCGGTGATCTTGGCTGAAGACGCCCAGGCCGGCGCCGAGGAATTGATCGCCCACTGCAAACAAAAACTGGCGCGCTACAAGGCGCCCAAAAGAATAGAGATCGTTTCGGAACTGCCCCTGAGCCCGGCGGGCAAGGTTTTGCGCCGCCTGGTGCGCGAGCAGCTCCGGGGCTCAAGCGACCAACCGAGTTGAGAATAGCCAAGCGAGAAATGAGGCAGGTATGAATTACGACATCCCCGAAGAACTTCAGGCCATGGTGGACACCGTCAAACGCTTCGTCAAGCAGGACCTGATGCCCATCAGTCAGCAGGTGGAAGACGAGGACCACATCCCCGAGGAGGTGATCCAGACCATGCGCGAGTTGGGCCTGTTCGGTCTTTCCATCCCGGCCCAGTACGGTGGCCTGGAGGTGGGCACCTTGGGTGAGTGTCTGGTGTATGAGGCCATGTCCACGGTTAATGCCTGTTTCCGCTCCATAATCGGCACCAACAACGGCATCGGTTCCCAGGGCATCATCCTCGACGGCACCGAGGAGCAACGCGAGCGCTATCTGCCCAAGCTGGCCTCCGGCGAATGGATCGGCGTGTTCGCCCTCACCGAGCCCGAGGCCGGCTCGGACGCGGCCAACATCCAGACCACCGCCGAACGCAAGGGCGACCACTGGGTGCTCAACGGCCGCAAGCACTTCATCACCAACGGCCCCAGCGCGGATTTGGCCACGGTGTTCGCGGTGACCGACAAGGAAAAGCGGGCTCGGGGCGGCATCACCGCCTTTTTGGTGGAAAAGGATTTTGAGGGTTATGCGGTGGGCACCATCGAGCGCAAGATGGGCATGCGCGGCTCCCACACCAGCGAATTGATCTTCGAGGACTGCAAGGTGCCCGTAGAAAACGTGGTGGGCGGCGAGGCCAACATAGGCCAGGGCTTCAAGACCGCCATGAAGACCCTGGACAAGGGCCGCCTGACCATGGGCGCCTCCACCGTGGGCAGCGCCCAGGCTCTGTTGGATCTTTCCCTGGAATACGCCCAGCAGCGGGTGCAGTTCGGCAAGCCCATCTCCGAGTTCCAGTCCATCCAGAACATGTTGGCTGAGATGGCCACCAACATCTACGCCGGTCGCCAGATGCTGTATCATGCCGCCTGGCTGCGCGACACCAAGGCCAAGCCCGTGGTCAAGGAGGCGGCCATGGTCAAGCTGTTCTGCACCAACATGGCCAACCGGGTGGCGGACATGGCCGTGCAGATTTTCGGCGGCATGGGTTACATGAAGGAGTTCCCGGTGGAGCGCTTCTACCGTGACCTGCGCCTGACCCGCATTTATGAGGGCACCGATGAAATCCAGCGTCTGGTCATCGCCCGCAACCTGCTTAAAGGCAACTAGGGGGCCGGACGTGGATATAAAAAAGGTCTTCATCGTGGGTTCGGGCCTGATGGGCTCGGGCATCGGCCAAGTCTGCGCCACCTCCGGCCTGGAGGTTACCCTCTACGACGTGAACCAACAGGCCCTGGACAAGGCGGTCAAGGGCATCGCCTGGTCAGTCGGCAAGCTGATCGAAAAGGGCAAGGTGGAGGCCAAGCTGGACCAGGTCATGGCCCGCATCTCCACGGCCACCGGCTTTGAGCCGGCCGGAGAGGCCCACCTGGTGATCGAGGCGGTGTTTGAAAACCTGGAGGTCAAGCACGAGGTGTACGGCCAGTTGAACCAGGTAGTGAATCCCGAAACCCTGATCGCCTCCAACACCAGCGCCATACCCATCACCGAACTGGCCGCCGGGGTGGAGCGGCCCGAGCGCTTTTTGGGCCTGCATTTTTTCAGCCCAGTGCCCATGATGGCCGCGGTGGAGGTGATCCGGGGCATGGTCACCAGCCAGGAGGTGTTGCAGGCCGGTAAAGAGTTCGTTTTATCCATCGACAAAGAGCCGATCATGGTAGAAAAAGATGTGGCCGGTTTTGTGATCAACCGCATCAACTTCATGGCCAACGTGGAGGCCATGCGCCTGGTGGAGGCCGGGGTGGCCACGGTGGAAGACGTGGACAAGGGCCTGCGCCTGGCCTCGGGCCGCAAGATGGGCATCTTCGAGACCGGAGACATGGTGGGCCTGGACGTGTCCTTCGGCGCGCTCACCGCCGCCTACAACGACACCAAAAACCCGGCTTTCGCCCCGCCCACCATCTTGAAACGCAAGGTCAAGGCCGGCCAGTTGGGCAAAAAGACCGGCGTGGGCTGGTATGAATACGACGACCAAAGCAAACGCCTGGGTCCCGCCAAGATTTGATCCCTTTTGTCAAGGAGAGGTGAACAACATGTCTGAGCCAGTCATTGTCAGCGCGGTGCGCACTCCGGTGGGCCGCTTCGGCGGCAGCCTCAAGGCGGTAAGCGATTGGGACCTGGGAGCCCTGGTTATGAAAGAAGCCATGGCCCGGGCCGGCGTGGAGCCGGACCAGGTGGATGAGGTGACCTTCGCCCATCAATACAAGACCGGTGGTCCCTTGCCCACCAACAGCGCGCGGCCCATGGCCTGGAAAGCTGGCATGCCCATCGAGGTGTCTCAATACACCGTGGCCATGGCCTGCGGCGGCTCCATCAAGACCATCTCCCTGGCCGCCCAGGCCATCAAGGCCGGCGACAGCGATGTGATGGTGGCCGGCGGCATCGAGCACATGTCCAACGCGGCCTATCTGGTGCCCACCGGCCGCTGGGGCGCCCGCCTGGGGCATGCCCAGTTGCAGGACCAGTTGGTGCTCTATGACCCCATCAGCGAAAACACCATGGGCCAGACCGCGGAGAATGTGGCTGAGAAGTACTCGGTGAGCCGCGAAGACCAGGACGCCTTCGCCTATGCCAGCCAGCAAAAGACGGCCAAGGCCATGGAAGAGGGCCGCTTCGCCGAGCAGATCGTACCGGTGGAGATTCCCCAGCGCAAGGGCGATCCGGTGATATTCAGCGCCGACGAGCACCCCCGGCCCCAGACCACCCTGGAGCAGTTGGCCAAGCTCAAGCCGGTGTTCAAAAAGGGCGGCTCGGTAACCGCCGGCAACTCCAGCGGCATGAACGACGGCGCCTCGGCTCTGGTGCTGGCCTCGCGCCAGCGGGCCAAAGACCTGGGACTCAAGCCCCTGGTGTCGGTGCTGGGCTACACCGCGGTGGGCGTGGAGCCCTCGCTGATGGGTATCGGCCCGGTGGACGCCACCAAGAAGCTTATGGCCAAGACCGGGGTTGAGATGAGCGACATCGACCTGGTGGAACTCAACGAAGCCTTTGCCTCCCAGTCCCTGGCCTGCATCCGCGAGCTGGGCATGGACGAGGACACGGTCAATGTCAACGGCGGAGCCATCGCCCTGGGTCACCCCATCAGCGCCACCGGCGGGGTGATCACCACCAAGCTGATTTATGAGATGAAGCGCAGCGGCAAGGAGCTGGGCCTGGCCACCATGTGCCTGGGCGGCGGCCAGGGCGTCTCTCTG
>JANQFN010000105.1 GCA_028277825.1 Desulfarculaceae bacterium | reverse complement strand
TGTTTTTGGCGGAAAGGGAAGCCGGTGAACAAAAGGGACTCCTCCCGGCTGGGCATCCCGGTCACCGAGATGGGCTCCCCGTTCAGCCAGGCCCCCTGGCCGGCTTGGGCCCAAAACTCCTCGTCGCGCATCACGTCCAGCACCACCCCGGCCACGGGACGGCCCTGGATCAACAGAGCCACGCTGACCGCCACGTGGGGCAGGCCGTGGATGAAGTTGGTGGTGCCGTCCAGGGGGTCCACCACCCACAACGGGCCCTGCAGGGCCGCGGCCCGGGCCAGGTCGGCCGGGGTTTCCTCGGCCAGAATCTCGTGCTCCGGATGGGCCTGATTGATCACCGCCAACACCGCCTCCTGGCTGGCCAGGTCGGCTCCGGTGACGAAGTCGAAAGGATTTTTTTGAATCACTTCCTGCCGCCGACCCCATCGTTGGGCCAGCACCCCGGCTCCGGCCCGGGCCGCCCGGCGGGCGGTGTCCAGATAATCTTGAGCCACAATAAACTCCTCAAAGCGCGCCCCATGGGGGTGGGCTATACAAAGCCTTTATTTCCAAGACGGCTTGCTATATGATGATAGCCCAAATACACGCCCGAGGCATCCTCGAGCCGTCCGGCAACACCCGTGAGCCTAGCCGATTTGAATACCGCTTCTACAGAACATACCCTTGAGCCCCGCATCATAGCGCGGCCCGAGCACAATCTCAGCCGCAAAAACGTGGACCCCGACGCCCTGAAGGTGCTTTACCGCCTGCACAATCACGGCTTTTTGGCCTACTTGGTGGGCGGCGGGGTTCGTGACGTGCTTCTGGGGCGGGTGCCCAAGGATTATGACGTGAGCACCGACGCCCACCCGGGCCAGGTGCGCCGTCTGTTCAGGAACAGCCGCATCATCGGACGCCGCTTCCGGCTGGTGCAGGTGTTTTTCCGGGGCGGCAAGATAATAGAGGTGAGCACCTTCCGCCGCCCGGCCGAAGAAGAGAGCGACGAGGTGCTCAGCGCCAACAACACCTTCGGCACCCCGGCTCAGGACGCCCTGCGCCGCGATCTGACCATCAACGCCCTTTTCTATAACATCGCCGATTATTCGCTGGTGGACTACGTGGACGGCCTCAAGGACTTGCGCGCCGGCCTCATCCGGGCGGTGGGCGATCCCGAAGTGCGCTTCCACCGCGACCCGGTGCGGGTGCTGCGGGCGGTGCGCCACGCCGCCCGCACCGGATTCGCCCTCACCGCCGACACCCTGGCCGCGGTGAAGACCCACCGCCACGAACTGGCGGTATGCCCCACCAGCCGCATACGCGATGAGTTCATGCGCGATGTCAAAGGCGGCGCCGCCGCCGACTGGCTGGAGTTGGCCCACAACACCGGGGTGCTCTACAGCCTGCTGCCCACCCTGGAGCCGGCCTTTGGGGCGGGCGCCAGTCCGGCCCGCCTGCAGGCCAGCGAACTCATGGCCAAGGTGGACGCGGCCCTGGCCAAAAACCGGGCCCCCTCGGACCCGGTGGTGCTGGCGGCGCTTTTGTGGCCGGCCCTGGAGGAAAAGGCCCGGGAGATGAGCTTCGAGCCGGGCCGGGCGGGCCGCTCCCAATGGTCGCTTTTTGTGCGCGAGGCGCTGCCCACCCTGGCCAAGCCGGTGGCCTTTGCCAAGCGGGTGGTGGAGCGGGCCTGCCAGATAAGCGGCCTGATGGCTTTCGTACGCGATCCCCAGCCCGGCCAACGCCTGCCCAAACGGGTGGTGGACAAGGGCTACTACCCCGACGCCTGCCACCTGGCCCGGCTTCTGGGCTATGACCTCAAGGCCCTGGAGAGACCCGGCGGACCGGCCCGGAGCAAAAAGCACCGCCGGCGCCGGCGCCGGCGGAGGCGCCCGCGCAAAAAGGCCCCGGCCCAGGGCCAAAAATAGGGCAGGGCCTCAGCCTGAAGTTTCTTCACATATCAATTGAAGCCGTGAGGCGGCCTCGCTGAAAAAGCCGCGCTAGGGGAGTGCGTTCTGCAGTTGACTGGCCCAAAGGTTATAGGCTTGGTCATTCAAGTGCAGATGGTCTTGCATGAGATACTCGTCTTTGGTTTCAAACCCGTTGCCCAGTACAGAGTTGAGCTCCAGATAGTCGATGTTTTCCTCGCGCGAGGCCAAGGCGCTCAGGCGGGGATTCAAATCGTCCCGGACCTGGGGGTTGATGACGCCGGCGTTGGGGTACTCAGCACCGGTCATCAGGGTGGACTGCAAGATGACATGCACGCCGGCGTCCCGCGCCCGTATGGCCAAGGACTCCAGGTGGCCGTAGACGCTGCTCACCGAATGTTTGGCGATCAGGTCGTTGATGCCGCCCATGACGCATATGACTTTGGGGTTGTGGCTCAAGGCGCTGTTCAAGCGGCCCAAAATAGCGCTGCTCATGGCCCCGTCCACCGCCATGTTCATCACGGTGTTGTCGGGCATCTTGCCGCTCCAGTCGGTGCGCCGGGTGATGGAGTTGCCCATCATGATGATCAGGTCTTCTTTGCTCAGGGTGCCGCCGCCGCTGCCGCCACCGCCGCCGATTTCGCCTCCGCCCCCGCCGGAACAACCGGAAAGAACACTCATTGCTAAAAGAAAAACCAGTACCAGGGCCAGTGCGCGTTTCACCGCTGCTATCCTCGCTCAAAAGTTCTATATTAAATTGACCGGCGGCAGACAAGCACCGAGAAACATATCACTAATGCCTGATGAGGACAACTCTTGTTTAGCTAAAAATGAGGGCAATGACCCCTGGAGGATCCAGGGGCAAAAAGAAAGCGCCGCCCGCTGCCTTTAGAGAATCGACTTGAGCAAGCCTGCCCAGACCTGATAGGCGGCGCCGTTTAGATGCAGGCGGCCGCCGTCGTGATACTCGTTTTTCAGCCAGCCCCCGCTGGAGAGCTGGCTGTTGAGGTTTAAGAACTGCTTGCCGTCGCCGGAGGCCAGCCCTACCAGGCGGTCGTTAAGTGCGCTCACCTTGGCGTTGATGGTGGCGCCGTTGGAGTAACCCTGGGCCACGTAGAGGGTGGATTGGATGATCACCCGCACGCCGACGGCCCGGGCTTGGTTGACGATGGTCGCCAGGTTGTTGTAGGCGGTGCTCGCCGAAAAGCCACTGCGGAAGTCATTGATGCCCCCCATCAGGCAGAGCACCTTGGGATTCTGGGCCAAGGCGGCGCCCAGGCGGCCCAGCATGCCGCTGGTCTTGTCGCCGTCCCTGCCCATGTTGACCACCGTATTGTCGGGCAACAGCGCGCTCCAATCGGTGCGCCGGGTTATGGAGTCGCCCAGCATGATGATCAGGTCGTTTTTGGAAAGGGAGCTGCCGCCGTCACCACCGCCGCCGCCGCCGCAGGCCATGAAGCCCAGAGCCAGGAGAAAAACCAATCCGATGCTGAGGATTTTTCTGATCACATGCGCCTCCAGGTCCCCCGGCGGCCGGGGCGTACTGGAAATTTCTCAAGATAGCAAATAAATCCCCGGGCCTCAAGGGCGGCTTCGGGGGGCCTTGCCAGCCGGCCCCGGTGGGGCTAGACTTGGACAACCTCTCTACGAGGAGCGAGGAACTTTGCGCCGCCGCCGCACAACCAGCTTGCCCTGGGCCATGGCCATTATCCTGTTGGCCGCCGCCGCTTTGGGCTTGGCCTTCAACTTGGTCATGCCCCAGGGCATCGGCTGGCTGCCGCCCTGGTTGTCCGCGCCCCGCTGGCAACCGGTGAGCCTGCAGCAAGCCGCCGACATGCATCAAAAGGGCGTGTTGTTCGTGGACGCCCGCGACCCCGGCGACTACAAGAGCGCCCGGGTGCGCGGCGCGGTCAGCCTTTACCCCGCCGAGCTGAAGCTGCTCTATCCCCTTTTGAAAAAGACCCTGGCGGCAGCGCCGGCGGTGGTGGTCTACGGCACCTACACCAGCCGCTTTCCAGCGGCCGAGGTGGGCCAGTTCCTCAAGGACCAGGGGCTGGGCAAGGTCTACGTGCTGGGTGAGCCCTTTATGGCCTGGCGGGCGGCCTCGCTGCCGGTCAAGGCCCCGCGCCGGAGGGCCAAACCGTGAGCGCCCTGGGCCAACTCATCTCCCTGGCCTGCCGACTGTTCTTGGCCGGCCTGTTCCTCTGGGCCGCCCACGACAAGGTCTGGCTGCCGGCGGAGTTCGCCCGGGCCATGGCCGCCTATGACATCCTGCCCGTTTGGGCGATCAACCCGGCCAGCGTAATCATGGCCTGGCTGGAACTAATCATCGCGCTGCTGCTCCTGGTGGGCGTCTGGACCCGGGCGGCGGCCACCTGGGCGGCGCTCTTATTGGCTCTGTTCACCGGGTTGATGCTCTGGGCCGGCTTCACCGGCGCCGGGTTCGACTGCGGGTGCTTCCCGGGCCAGGAGACCCACGCCGCCGGCTTCGAGGCGGCGCTGAGGGACTTTCTCATGCTGCTGCCCGCCCTGTGGCTGATGTGGCTGCCCGGGCGCTTGCTGTCCCTGAAGCCGGAGCGGAAGCCCGATCCGGACCGGCTTTATTTCTGAGAAAATATACGAAGAGGTTGGGAAGGCAATAAGTCTGCAAGGCCCAGTGCTGGCTCTTGCTTTCGAGTAGGGGAGGGGTTTATCCCCTCCCGCTCTTTTCTTGTTGAAAAATTGGGCAGGCGATAAACCCCGCCCCTTTTTCGCTGCGACAAGTTGATATGGCGGTTGCTAAGCCTGATCACCGGCAGGCCAAGGCGCTTACCGGCTGTGCGTCCAGCCTGGCGGCTCCAAGGGCAAGAAGCTTGCCCAGTCGCCCCCTGCCAGGCTGGCCTGCTCGCCTGGCCCGCCTGCCGGCTCACAGGCTCAACAACCGCCTTTCTACGGCTCCTGTCTTTTAGGGGCAGACGCCTGTCGCGCTCCGGGCTAGGGCTCAGCACACCCAATGAAGGCTCTGGTTCGCATCGGGGTAAAAAGATGGGTGTCGTTGCGAGGAGCGGTTGCCCGGCCGCGACGAAGCAATCTCTGCCACGACAAGACGCTTTGTTCCCCGATGGACCATCCGGCCCATCAGAGCCCTTATCCTTAACAACCAAAAAAACGCAGCCGCCCTGTTTGACGGCTGCGAATCATGTTTTTCCTGCCTGCGGCTCTAGCCCACCCTCACTCAATCTTCTTGAAGTCCTTCTTGCCGGTGAGGCACACCGGACATTCATTCGGTGGCTCACGGTCAAAGACAAAGCCGCAGACCTGACAGACGTGATAAATCACCTCCCTCCCGCTGGCCAGGGCGGTGAGCGCGTCCTTGTACAGATCGGCGTGGCGGCCCTCCACGTCGCGGCCCCGGATCAGGCTCCACTCCAGATCGGGCCGCTTGGCCGCAATCGCCGCGGCGATGATGGGCGGGTAGTAGTCCTGCTTGGCCGCCATTTCGCTCTCAAAGGCGGCCTTGAGGTTGTCCTCGGTGGTGCCCACCACCCCCTCCAGATAGCCCAGGTATTCCTCGGCGTGCACCCGCTCGGCCTCGGCCACCGCCTTGAACAGGGCTGCCACCTGGGGCAGGCCCTCGGCTTCGGCCTGCTTGGCAAAGGCCTGGTTTCTCACCTGGGCCTTGGCCTCGCCGGCGAAAGCCATCCTGAGCATGCCCTCCAACTCGTCGGAAAGCGGCTCCAGCATGATGAAGCGGTTGAGGTTGGCCCCGCACTGGGGGCAGGCCTCCGGCGGTTTCTTGCCCTTGTGCACATAACCGCAGACCGTGCATTTCCACTCCTTCACGCTAATCCTCCTCCCAGGAGATGGCCTGGGCCGGGCAGTCGGCGATGATCTCCTGCACCTTATCCTCGGGGTAGCTCTCCAGCTCGGCCACCTCGATGTAGCCGGCCGGATTCAGGGAGAATATCTCGGGCAGCAGATCCAGGCAGCCCTCGCAGAGCGTACAGGCGGCCATGTCTACGAATGGTTTTTGACTCATTGGCTAATAATAAGCAGGGGCCGGCCCCGGGCAAGGCGCCGGCCCCAGGTTTTAGGCCTTGTCTCTATTTGGGCTATTGGTCGGCCAGCATCTTCTTGGCCGTGGCCTTCCACTTCTTATCCTCGGGCTCGAAACCCGGCTCGGTGGGGCCGGTCACCACCAACTCTAAAAGCTTCTTGGCCTTGTCGTCCTCGCCCTCGTCCAAGAGCACCTCAGCCAGATAGATGTGGTTCAGATAGCGCTGGGGCCCCTTTTTCACGGCGATGTTGAGGTTCTCGATGGCCAGGTCGTTGTCCCCGCCGAACAGGCCGGGCACCTTGAAGTAGAGCCGGCCCAAGACTCGGTAGGCCCCGCCGGCCTCATAATCCGGGTCGTTTTCGATGACAAAGGCCATCTCCTTTTTGATGGGGTCGATCAAGGACAGACTCTTCGTGACCCCCTTGACGCTGCCGTAGACCCCGTAGGCCACTCCCAGCCAGAAGTGACCGGGCACGCTTTTAGGGTTGATGGCCACCGCCTTTTTGGCTGCTTCCACCGCCTGGGTATAGATGGCCTCTTTTTGTTCCTTGGGCGAATTGGAGCCGATGTAGTACAGGGTGCGGGCCAGCTTCCAGGCTGCCTCCTCGCTCTTGGGGTTGCTGGCCAGGGCCTGCTCATACAGCTTGGCCGCCTCTTTGGCCTTGGCCAGATCGCCCCGCTGCTGATAAAGGGCGTCGGCCTTTTTTATGTCGTCCGCCGCATCGGCCAGGGCCAGGGGCGCCCAACACAGGGCCAGGG
>JANQFN010000074.1 GCA_028277825.1 Desulfarculaceae bacterium | reverse complement strand
GTGATCCAGGTGCCCGAAGGCCGCGAGGTCTTCGCCGAGCTGACCGTCACCGAGAACCTGCGCATGGGCGCCTTCACCCGCCGCGACGAAAGCCAAGTGACCAGCGACCTGGATTTTGTCTTCGGGCTCTTCCCCCGGCTCAAGGAGCGCAAAAGCCAGCTGGCCGGCACCCTGTCCGGCGGTGAGGCCCAGATGCTGGCCATCGCCCGGGCCCTGTTGTCCGCACCCAAGTTGCTCATGCTGGACGAGCCCAGCCTGGGCCTGGCCCCGGTGGTGCGCGACGACATCTACGAGGTGGTGCAGCAGATCTACGAGGAACGGGGGGTGACGATTCTCTTGGTGGAGCAGAACGCCAAGTGGGCCCTGAGCGTGGCCAGCCGGGGATACATCCTGGAGAACGGGCACATCACCCTGGAGGACGCCGGACCCAGGCTGGCCCAGAACGAGCACGTACAGCGGGCCTATCTGGGGTACTAGCCATGGCGAATAGCAACACGCCGGATATCGCCGCGGCCCTGGATGAGGCCGCCCTGGTGGAGTTCACCAAAGAGCTCATCCGCACCCCCAGCCTCAGCCTGGAGGAAAAAGCGGTGGCCGGGGTGGTGGAGGCCGAGATGCGCCGCCTGGGTTACGACCAGGTCTGGCAGGACGAGTTGCACAACGTGGTGGGGGTGCTCAAGGGCAGCGGCACCGGCAGCAATCTTTTGTTCAACGGACACATCGACCACGCCGGGGTGGGGCACATGGCCGAGCCCTTCTCGGCCAAGGAGATGGACGGAGCCCCCTTCAGCCACCGGGGCAAGGTGATCTACGGTCGGGGGGCCAGCGACATGAAGGCCGGGGTGGCGGCCATGGTCATGGCCGGCGGCGTGATCAAAAAAACGGGGTTGCCGCTCAGCGGCGACGTGATCATGACCTGCGTGGTGCGCGAGGAAATGGCCCGGGGCGAGGGCGTCAAGGCGGTGCTGGAGGCCGGGGTGACGGCTGACTATGCGGTCAACTGCGAGGCCACCGGCCTGGACGTCTATTTGGGCCACCGGGGCAAATCCGAGTGGAAGGTGACCACCATGGGCCGTACCACCCACGCCGGCAACCCCACCGGCGGGATCAACGCCATACTCATGATGAACCGCTTTTTAAACGCCCTGGAGGCGGACTATCCCATGCCGCAGCATGAGTTTCTGGGCGACGCCACCTGGACCGTGATCGACATCAGCGCCAGCCCCGGGGCGCTCACCCCCATCGTGCCCGACCGCTGCACGGCCATCATCGACCGCCGTTTTCTGCCCGAGGAGAGCCAGGAGCAGGTGCGGGCCGGCCTGGAGCGGGTCATAGAGGACCTGGCCTCAGAGGATCCAACTTTTCAGGCCGAGGTGGAGCTAAACAAATGGTTCCCGGCCATGTACACCGAACCCGACAGCCCGGTGGTCCAGGCCGCCCTGGAGGCCAGGCGCCGGGTATTGGGCCAGGCCGGTGAACTGGGTTCCTGGTATTTCGGGGTGGACGGCACCTTCCTGAACCAGGCCGGCATCCCCTGCGTGGGTCTGGGCCCGGGCAACGAGCTTTTGGCCCACACCCCCAAGGACGTGGTGCCCGTGGACCACCTGGGCAAGGCCTGCCGGATCTACGCTCAGATCATCGCCGAGATGTGCGCCTGAAACCGAGTTGCTTACGCCATTTCAATAGTTTTGTAGGGAGCCGGCTAACCCACCCGGTTTTGGGGTAGTGGAGAAGCGGCCCTTCGGGGTGGGAGCGCTTGCCCAACTGGGTTATACTCAAGGCTCTGTTTGCTCGGTAGCCAAAGGAGTGCACGTGCCCTTCGCCCAGTTGAATGGAATCAAAACCTATTACGAGGAATACGGCCAGGGGCCGGCGGTTATCCTTTTGCACCACGGCTTCGGCAGCAGCGAGATGTGGCGCGGGGTGCTGCCCACCCTGGTGGGGGCCGGCTTTCGGGCGGTGATGTACGACCGCCGGGGCTACGGCCAGAGCGATCAAGGCGAAAACTTTCGCGAGTTTTTCCTCTCCCAGAGATTCCGCCCGGAGATGGTGGACGACTTGGCCGCCCTGGCCGCCGAACTGAAACTGGACAGCTTTCACCTGGTGGGTCAGTGCGAGGGCGGCGTTTTGGCCCTGGATTACGCCCAACGCTTCCCTGGGCAGGTGAAGAGCCTGGTGGTGGCCAGCACCATGTGCCATTCGGACGGAAAAGGTATGTTCAGCGTCAACCAGGAAATGTTCCCTCTGGGCTGGGATGAGCTGGATGAGAAGGTTCAGAAAAAGATGGCCGCCTGGCAGGGCGAGAAACGCGCCCGGGAATGCTACCAGCTGTTCAGCTACTTGGGCGGGGCCTACGGCACCGGCCAGTTCGACCTGCGCACCATGTTGCCGGCCATCGAGCACTCAACCCTGATTCTCTACCCGGACCGTTCGGCCCTGTTCGCAGTGGAGCAGGCGGTGGACTTCTACCGGGGCCTGCCCAACGCCGAACTGGCGGTGATCCCCCGTTGCGGGCACAACAGCTACGAGCAAAAGCCCCAGGAATACCTGCGCCTGCTGATGAACTTCCTGCATCGCCAAGAGCACGGCGAAGAGCCCGGCTTCGCGGCCGGGGCCACCTGCGCGGGCTAGATTGCTCAGCGTAGCCAGCGGGGTAATCCCCAACCACCCTTCGAATATGCCGGCCAACCTGGACCGCTTGCCAGCGGCCCTTTAGTCGCGTCCCCGCCTGCTCATATAAAAGAGGCGGCGCCTCCACGGCACCGCCCCGTTTTTGATTCTATTTTGGGCCGGTGATCAGTCCTCGACTTCCAACAGTCCCTTGATCAGCCTCACCGCTCCGACGGCATCTTTTGCATGTCCATCTGCTCCGCAGGTTTCCACGGCGAATTTCTCGGTGACCGCGGCGCCCCCGCAGATCACCTTGATGTCCAGGCCCGAGTCC
>JANQFN010000031.1 GCA_028277825.1 Desulfarculaceae bacterium | reverse complement strand
GGTCGGCCTCCACCAGGTCGGTCTTATTTAAGAGCACTAGGTCGCCGGCCTTGATCTGGTTCTCGTAGAAGGGCCCGAAGACCTCGCGCATGCCGAACGTGTCGGCATCCACCACCGTCACCACTGAGGCCAGCTCCACCTGGCCCTCCAGGGAGGCCTCCTCCACCGCCTTGATCATCTCGCCGGGGTCGGCCACGCCGGTGGCCTCCACCACCAAGCGCTGGGGGGAGAAGTTTTTGAGCACGTCTTGCATGGTCTTGAGAAAATCGATGCGCAACTCGCAGCAGATGCAGCCGGCCCTGAGTTCGCGCACCGTGGACTCAAAGCCCTCCAGCAGTTCGCCGTCCACCCCCACCTTGCCGAACTCGTTGACCAGCACCGCCAAGGACTCGCTCTCGGGCTGTTGGGCCAATATGCGCCTGAGCAGGGTGGTCTTGCCCGCGCCCAGAAAGCCGCAGATCAGGTGCAGGGGGATGGGGCCGTTGTTGTCGCTTGCCATGATGCTTGGTTCCCTTATGCCCCCTCGATAGCCGCGATCAACTCCGCCGCCGGGGGGATGTTGCTTTCAAACCTCAGCTTGCCTTCGATGGCCACCGAGGGCAGGCTCTTGGCCTTCAGCTCCCGGAAGCGGGCCACGCCTTCCCGGGTCCTGAGACTCCATTGCTTGTAATCCACCTTGTCCAAGACCTCTGGCGGTAGATCCTCCACCGCGGCGACCATATAGACGCAGGCCTGTCACTGGGCAAAGTCGGTTACCAACACCTCAACTAAAACTTTACCGGCCATATGCCTTTCTGTCCTCATGCATCAGGTGATCCTTGGCCCGTTGCCAGGCCGCCTCCCACAGTTCCAGGGTGCCGGGGCGCACCTCGCTGGTCAGACCGAACTCCCGGTTGAACTCTGCGGTGCGCTTATCCAGCTCCGAGGGGCTCATGCCCACGCAGGGTATCTGCAGGGAGCGCGAGTAGTCGGCCATGGCCAGGTACTTTTTGAACGATTTCAGCTCAGGGTCTCCGGCGAGGCGGCCGGCCATGGTCCGCCAATGCCGCGCCCAGCCGGCGGTCAGGAAAAAGGTGCCCGCGCACTTGCACTGCTCTTCATAGTAGGCCTCGCGGCCGCCCAACAAGAGTCCCACGCAATCGTCCACCGGGTGATCGCCGTCCATGGGCAGAAACAGCGGCGCCCCGGCCGGGGCCAGCAGATCCTCCGGCTCTTCCAGGGCGTTGCCACACAGGCCGTAGCCCACCAACAGGGCGTCGATGTGCGGCCCCAGGTCCCCGGCCCCCTGGCTGATGCCCTCCTGCAGCACCTTTTTGTGCACATGCAGGCCGATCTCCAAGACCTGCACCAGGGCCTCCACCCCACGGCCCTCGGGGCGGAACCGGTCCAGGGATTCCAGGCGCTCCGCCGGCCTTCCCTCCCGCTCCAGGGCCTCCAGCAGTCCTTGGGCGTGCTCATCGGCCAGCACCGTCACCCGGACCAGATCCCGGTCCTGGACCAACAAATGGGCCAGCTCCAACTCCAGGACCTGGCAACTGAGTATTCCCAGCACTGGCACTGTTGTCTGCTCCTATGCCGCCCAGGAGCGGCGCTGTATGCGCACCCCCCGCTTGCCCCGGCTGACCAGGGCCAAATGGAGGCGGGGCCGCCCGGCGGCGTTTTGCCCCAGCAGGGGCCCCACGTTCAAAAAAGTGCGCCCGCCCAATTGGGCCCGCTTCCAGCGGCGGGTGTGGGCGAAGATTATCACCCGGGCCGCCATATCCGGGGCCAGGGCCTCCAGGGCGGGATAGACGCTTTCATCTGTCAGGTGCAGGCTCAATTCGGAGACCGCCATCACCTCCAGGCCGAAGCGGCCGGCGTCGGAAAAACCGGGCAGGTCCATCACATAGCCGCCGTGGAAGGCCAGCAATGGGGTGGCGCCCACCCTGAGACTTAGCATCACCGGCCAAGCGGCCAGGCGGCGCGAGAGCTTCTGGTTCAACTGGCCATCGCCGGCCAGCAAATGATCCCCCGGTCCCCTCAGCGCCAGGATCTTCTGGGCGCGCACCACCTCAAGCACCTCGCCATTGAGCTCGGGCGCCAACTCCGGCGACACCGCGTCGCCCAACAGGACCACCTCCTGGGCCCCGGCGGCGCGGGCCCGGTCCGCGGCTTTGGCCAGTGCGTCCGGCCTGCCCTCGGCGTGAGCCAAAAAGGCCACCGATTCCCTCGGGGCGCGCAGGGTCTTCAACGGTGGCGGCGAGGGCAGTTGGCCCTTTTGCAAGAGGCCCAGGGCCTGGGACAACTGGTCACCACAGGAATAACCCTCCCGGCAGGGGATGCCCCGGGTGAGTCGGGCGACCTCCCTAAGGGGCCGCCCCCTTAAAAGCTTGGAGACCAGGCTGGCCTGTCCCTGGCAGCCGCCGCCCACAAAGCGTACCTTTTTGAGTATGCCGCCTTCAGCATCGATGTGAATTTCGGGGGCGCAGACCCCTTCGGTGCGGTAGACGTAGCGGCTCACGCGCCCTCCAGCTGCACGAAGGCGGCGGCGCTCTGGGCGGCCAGGGCACCGTCGGCGGCGGCGGTGATGATCTGCCTCAGCGGCGTGGTGCGCACGTCGCCGGCGGCAAAGACCCCGGGCACGCTGGTGGCCAACTCCGGGCCGGTGAGGATAAAGCCCTCATCGTCCAGTTCCACGGCGTCGCCCAGAAAGCGGGTGGCCGGGCGGTTGCCCACGCCGATGAACACCGCCTCGCCGGGGACCTCCTCGCGGCCGCCGCCGTCGCAGACCTCCAGGCTCAGGCCGCTGACCGCCTCCTCACCCAAGACCTCTTTCACCACGCGTCCGGTGACGAAGCTGACCTTGTCCTCGGATTCCAGCCGCTTCAGCAGCGCCGGCGAGGCGCGGAAGCCGCCCCGGGCCACCAGGGTCACGCTCTCGGCATGGGGCAGCACCCCCAGAGCGGTGTGCGCCGCCGAGTCGCCGCCGCCCACCACCAGGGCCCGCTGGCGATCCATGGTGGCCAACAGGGGCGCGTCGCAGGTGGCGCAGTAGAACACCCCCTTGCCGTCCAGGCGGGCCTCGCCGGGCACGCTCAACCGCCGGGGGTGAGAGCCGCTGGCGATGATTACGCTTTTGGCCAGAAAGGCCTCCCCGCCGGCGGTCAGGCTCAGGGGGCGGGAGGAAAAATCCACCCGCTCCACCTTGGTCTCGCTGGGGTAGGCGCCCATCTCCTGGCCAGCCTGGGCCAGCCACTTGACCATCAACTCTGCCCCGGTGACCCCACCGGGGAAGGGCGGGTAGTTTTCGATGTGGTGGTGGCGGGCCACCTTGCCCCCGGCGGCCGGCCCGCCCAGCACCAACACCTCCAGGCCGGCGCGGTGGCCGTAGATGGCGGCGGTGAGCCCGGCCGGGCCCGAGCCGATGACGATCAAGTCGTGAGTTTGGCTCATGTTCTCCCTATTCGTCCAGGGCCGCGTTCAGGCGCTCGCGGAGTTCGCCGGCCTCGGGTATGCCTTGAAAAGCCAGGCGGCCCTGGATCAGGACCGAGGGCATGGGCAGGTTCTTGCCGTGGGACCGGCAAAGCTCCAGATAGCGCTCGGCATCGGCCTCGCGTTTGGTCTCCACCACCCTCACCTCCAGTCGGCCCGGGAAATCGGCGGCCACGTGCTCCACGGCGGCGATACAGTATTCGCAGGGCACGCAATGGGGCCCCTCCGAAATCACCTCCACCAGCAAATTTCCGGTCGAGGAAATCGCGGCTCTCCCCTCCATATCCCCATTAAATCCATTAAGTTACTCAATTTTTTATTATACTCGATTTCCTCATGGTTGGTAACTGTAAAAACCGGGACTTAGCGTCCATTTAGGCCCGATTGCGCAGCTTTGGGCCATTAACCTGGATATTTCACGAAGGTTGGACGGCATTGGCGATGCGGGTAGCATTTATCGGTGTGTTATGAAAAAAACGTCTACGCTATCAGTGTACAGTTTGTACCCAAG
>JANQFN010000011.1 GCA_028277825.1 Desulfarculaceae bacterium | reverse complement strand
CGGTCCGGGCCGGGTCAGCCGGGTGTTGCGTACAGCCCGGGATTTGATCGGGCTGGAGGTGGAGGTGATCTCCCTGGCCCCAAGGCCGCTCGGCCTGGAGATAATCCAGGGGCCCTGGTACCGGCGCCAAGTGCATTTGCCCCCGGGCGGCAGGGTGGTGCAATACCTGGCGCCCACGGCCTGGCCTTGGCCCAAACAGCGGGTCTATCCCTTTACCTTCCAGGTGCAGGGCCAGGGGCAAGTGTTTGTGCGCCTGGTGAGCGATCCCCTGCTTTTGGGGAGACGTTGTCTGGAGCGCGGCCAGTGGCAACGGGCGGCCGCTATTTTGGAGCCCATGCAAGCGAGGCACCCCCGTGCGCTTTTGCCCCGTGCCCTGTTGGCAGCGGCCTATTTGGAATTGGGCCGCGCCCGGGAGGCGGCTGCACTGTTTGAGGGCCAGGAATCCGCCCTGGAGCAATTGGCCGCCCTGGTGTTGGGAGGCTCCACCTGGGAGACTTGGTTGGCGCAGTTTGGCCGCTTTGGAGGCTTTTATCCCGATCTTTTGCAGAACGCCCTGAGCCGTGACATACGGCTGGGCGAGGACCGTGTCCAGGCCGAGCAAGCCCAGGGCCACGATAGCCTCAATTATTCCCGGCAAACCGCGGCCAGCGCCAATGGCCAGGGCGGTGAGCAGCGCTTGCGGTTGCGCGATCCCTGGCCCGCCCGGCGCGCCCGGGCCCGTGTCACGCTGAGCTGGCAAGGGCCGCCCTCGGAAAAAACCGAACTACTGGGCATCTTGGAGGCCGCGGCCTACACGACGCAAGGCTGGCGGGTGGTCGCCCAGAAAATGCTCACCCCCAGGCACTTGAAAAAGGAGCCGGACCAGGCCTCTTTTGATCTGCGTCTGCCCGCGCCCCAGGCTGTGGAGCGCTGGCAGTTCGTACTGCGTAGTTTTGGGCAGACGGCCTTAAAGCTGGAGCAAGTCAAGCTGACCCTGGATCCCCGCGATGATTTGAGCCGTATTGCCCGCTGGGCCTTTTGGGCCCAGGGCGCGGTCATGCTGGCCCAGGGCCGTCCCGGGCCGGCGGTGCAGGTTTTGGGGTGGCTTAAAAGGTTGCAGCCTGATTTCGTGCCGGGGATCGTAAGTCATACCAAAGCCTTATTCGCCGACGGCCAAAAAAAGGCCGCCAAAAAGAGTTTGCAAAGAGCCTTGGATGCTTTAGCCGGAAAACCCTGGCACCTGCAATGGGCCGTGGACATGCTCAAAAAAATGGGGGACAAAAAGCTTCTACTCCAATACCAACAGTCCTTGGAAAACAGCCGAAATAAGGTTCGAAATAGCGCTACCCGTCCTTGACATTTCTTGCCAACTGCCCGCCAACTCTATATAATCTCGGACCATGCAGCGGGACTTGCACAGTCTGGCCCGGGGTAAGTTTGACCTGGTGGTGGTGGGCGGCGGCATCTACGGCGCGGCCCTGGCCTGGGATGCCTCCCTGCGGGGCCTAGGTGTGGCCCTCATCGAACAGAACGATTTTTGCAGCGCCACCTCGGCCAACAGCCTCAAGCTGATCCACAGCGGCTTCCGCTATCTGCAATCCCTGGATTTGGGCCGGGTGCGCTTGTCCCTCGATGAACTGGCGGTTTTATTGAAAATAGCCCCCCACCTGGTCAGCCCTATGCCCTGCCTGCTGCCCACTAAAGGCCTGGGCAAACAAGGCCGGCCGGCCTTGTCCGTGGCTTTGTCCCTGTATAACATATTGAATACGCACAATAATTTAGGTGGCCACCTGGTGTCGTCCCAAGAGGCTGTCGAGTTGTTCCCGGCCTTTGCGGGCCTCGGCGGCAGCGGCGGGGCCCTGTGGCACGACGGACTGGCCCATGACTCAGAGCGCCTGCCCCTGTCTTATCTGTTGGGCGCGGCCGAACTGGGCGCCAAGTTGGTCAATTATGCCCGGGTGACCGGCCTGATTCAGGAGCAGGGCCGCACTGTGGGGGTGGAGGTCATTGACCGGCTCGGCGGCGATGAGTTTCAGGTGCAGGGCAAGGTGGTGCTTTTGGCCTGCGGTCCCTGGGGCGGAGAGGCGGCGGGAATGTCCTGGCTAGCTCCGGCCCTGTCCACCGCCCTGAACCTGGT
The DNA here is from genome assembly GCA_028277825.1 of Desulfarculaceae bacterium. GTDB lineage: Bacteria > Desulfobacterota > Desulfarculia > Desulfarculales > Desulfarculaceae > Desulfoferula. Next base: position 4,383 of record JANQFN010000011.1, on the reverse strand, counting down.
GGTGGAGCGTGAGCTGTGCAAGTGCACCGTGGCTCTGCGCTCGCCCCTGGGCCGGCAGGCGGACCCGGTCTGCGGAGGGCATCGCTTCATCTTCATGGTGCCCTGGCAGGGCCGCACCATGCTGGGCACCGCCTACCGCCTCTATGAGGGCGACCCCGGCCAGGCGGAGCCCACCCGCGATGACCTGCTCTCCCTGTTGGGCGAGTTCAATACCGCCTGCCCGGAGCTGGACCTGGCGCCGGCAGAGGTCAGCTTTTATCATTGGGGGGTAATGCCCCTGGCCCGGCCGGGCGCGAAACCCAACGGCGGCGGCCTGGCCGCCAAACGGCGCATCGAGGTGCGCGGCGACCTGCTCATGGTAACGGGCAGCAAATACACCACCGCCCGGGCGGTGGCCGCCGAGGCGGTGGACCAGGCTTGCGTGCTCATGGGCGGGGCGATTTCGCCCAGCCGCAGCCATGAGCAACCGGTGTGGGGCGGTGAGCGCCTGGATCAGACCGCGGCCCTGGCCGGGTTGGCTCCGGGGAGCGCCCAGCACCTCAAGCGCCAGTACGGCTCCCGGGCCGGCCAAGTGGCCGCCCTGGCCGGGGATGATCCCGCTTTGCTTAAGACCCTGGCGCCGGATACGCCGGTGCTGGGCTGCGAGGTGGCTCAGGCAGTGGAGCACGAGATGGCCCTGAAGCTGTCAGACGTTGTCTTGAGCCGCACGGTGCTGGGTAAGGCGGGTCGGCCCTCCCATGAGGCCCTAAAGGCCGCCGCCGGGCTCATGGCCGGCCGTTTGGGCTGGGATGAAGCCCGACAGGAACAAGAAATGGCTGAAGTCTTTGAGCGCTATCGCCTGTTGGAGGATTTGGGGTGAGTTCCGCCCAAGCCAATCTTTGGAGCGAGACCTCGGACGTGGTCACCGCCAGTGCTGAGTATGCCCAGCGCTTCCAGGGCCCGGTGGGGGCGCATTTCCTGGCCGTGCAGACCGCGCTCACCCTGGAGCTTATTAAACCCTGGCCCCAGGCCAAGGTGCTGGACGTGGGTGGAGGTCATGCCCAGTTGGCCGGGCCCCTGGCCCGGGCCGGCCACCGGGTGACCGTGGTGGGCAGCAGTGAGCAGTGCCGCCGCCGCCTGGATGAGGTCATGGAGCCGGGCAGCTTTTCCTACCAGAGCGTGGATCTGATGGACCTGCCCTTTGGACCGCGTTCCTTTGACTTGGTGCTCAGCTTCCGCATGGTCACCCACGTAAACGATCCTCCCGGCTACATCAGGGAGCTGTGCCGGGTGGCGGACAAGGCGGTGGTTGTGGATTATCCGGCCAAGCGCAGCTTCAATCTGCTTTCCGGCGCTATGTTCGGGGCCAAGGAATCCCTGGACGCCAATGTACACACCCGTCACTTCCGCAGCTTTTGGGATCAAGAGATAGTGGACCTGTTCAAAGAGCAGGGCTTTGGCCGGCCAATGATCAGGCGGCAGCATTTTTGGCCCATGGCCCTGCACCGGGGCCTGGGCCAGGGCTGGCTAACCCGGGCCAGCGAGGGCCTGAGCCGGGGCCTGGGCCTGACCGCCCTTTTTGGTTCGCCGGTGATTCTTCGGGTGGAGCGGCTGTCGTGAGGATTCTGCTCCTGGCGCCGCATCCCTTTTTTCAGGAGAGGGGCACGCCCATCGCGGTGCGCCTGTTGGCCAATGTCCTTGCCGCCGAGGGCCACCAGGTGGAGATGCTCTGCTATCACGAGGGTGAAGAAATTCAGATGCTGGGCGTGGCCGTGCACCGCATCCAGCCGCCTCCCTGGGTGAAAAACGTGCCGCCCGGCCCCTCCTGGCAGAAGATCGTCTGCGATATATACATGCTGCCCGCGGCCCTGAAGCTGGCCCGGAGCGGCCGCTTTGACTTGGTGCACGCGGTGGAGGAATCAGCTTTCATGGCCCGCTGGATCAAGCGCCGCCTGGGCCTGCCCTATGTCTATGACATGGACTCCTGTCTGTCTCAACAGATTGTGGATAAATACCCCGCGGCCAGGCCCCTGGCCGGTCTGATCGCCCGCCTGGAGGGCGGCGCGGTGCGCTCCAGCGACGGGGTGGTGGCAGTGTGTAAGGCCCTGGAAGAGGTGGCTTTGGGCCATGACGCTTCTGCCCAGGTGTGCCGCCTGGAAGACGTCAGCCTTTTGGACGAGGCCCCACAGGGTGATCCGCCCACCGAACAACTAGGCCTGGCCGGGCCGGTGATCATGTACGTGGGCAATTTGGAGTCCTACCAGGGCATTGATCTCTTGCTGGACGGCTTTGCCCTGGCCAGCGGCCAGTATCCTGAGGCCCAATTGGTGGTGATAGGCGGCAGCCCGGTGGACGTGGCCAAATACCAGGGCAAAGCCCGCAGTCTGGGCCTGGAGGGCAGGGCCCATTTCCTGGGGCCGCGGCCCCAGGCCAATTTGGCCCATTACCTGGCCCAGGCCGATATACTGGTATCCCCCCGCATTCAGGGGCAGAACACGCCCATGAAGATATACTCCTACCTGGACTCGGGCCGGCCTCTCTTGGCTACTCGTCTGGCCACCCATACCCAGGTGCTGGACGATGAGATTGCCGTGCTGACCGAGCCCGACCCAAGGGACCTGGCCCGGGGCCTGAGTGAACTGTTGTCCAACCCGGACCTGCGCCAACGCCTGGCCCAGGCGGCCAAACAGCGTGTGGCCGAGCAATACAGTTTCGCGGCCTTTCGTCGCAAGCTGCTGGATTTCTACCAGGACCTGGAAGCGCGCTACGCGGGGGCGTCCAGCTAAATGTCAACCCAGCCCCAAAGCAGCCAGGACTGGGCCCTGGCCCTGTACAGCAAATCGGTGCTCAAGCAGGCCAAGTTCGCCCAGATCAGCCGCCTGCTAGGCGATCCGGCCGGCCGGCGCTGTCTGGACATCGGCGCGGACAACGGAGTGATTAGCCTGCTGCTCCGCAGGCAAGGCGGCTCCTGGGCCAGCGCCGACCTGGCGCCCGAGGCGGTGGCCGCCATCCAGGACCTGGTGAGCGACGAGGTCTATCAAATCGACGGCCGGACCACGCCATTCGGCGAAGATGAGTTTGACGCGGTGGTGATCGTGGATTTTCTGGAGCACATCCCCACAGACCAGGAATTTATCACCGAGGTCAAACGCATCCTCAAGCCGGGCGGGACCCTGATCGTCAACGTGCCCCACGTGCCCTCCTGGTCCCTGGTCATTCCTTTGCGCCATGCCCTGGGCCTGACCGATGAGTGGCACGGCCATTTGCGGCCGGGCTACACCAGGGAGCAGTTGCGCCGCTTGTTGGGGGATGACTTCACGGTGAGCCAAAGCCGCACCTATTCAAAAACTTTTTCCGAGCTTGTCGACACGCTCTTAAATTTTGGGTATGTGACTAAACAGCAGAAACAAGGGAAACAGACTTCCACCGACAAAGGCGTGGTGGTAACCCAGGACGACATGCAACAGAACCAGCGGCAAATGGCCCTTCTCAAAACGGCCTACCCCTTTTTGAAAGTGGTTTCCTGGCTGGATTATCTGCTCTTCTTTTTCAGCGGTTACCGGCTGATACTCAAGGCGGAACTTAAGGACTAGGCAATGAAAATACTGGTAACCGGCGGCACCGGCTTCACCGGCTCCGCCCTGGTTAAAAGACTCTTGAACGACGGTCACCAAGTGGTGGCCCTGGACTACAAGGAGGGCCTGGGACCTCAGGAACTGCGCGAGGCCGGCGCCGAGGTGGTGATCGGCTCGGTCACCGACCAGGACCTGGTGGAGCGCTGCACGGCCGGGGTGCAGGTGGTGCAGCATTTGGCCGCGGCCTTCCGCGAGTTGAACGTGCCTGAGAGCTATTACGACGAGGTGAACACCGGCGGCACCAGGAATGTGTTTGAAGCCGCGGTGAAGCACGGGGTCAAGAAGGTGGTGTACTGCTCCACCTGCGGGGTGCACGGCAACGTGGACAACCCGCCCGGCGGCGAGGAGGCGCCCATCCAACCGGCGGATTACTATCAGCAGACCAAGTACAACGGCGAGGTGGTGGCCCAAGAATTTTTCGCCCAGGGCATGAGCACCACCATCCTCAGGCCGGCGGCCATCTACGGCCCCGGCGACCCGGAACGCTTCTTCATGATCTACAAGCGGGTGGCGGGGGGCATGTTCCCCATGTTCGGCTCGGGCAAGACCCTGTATCACCCTTTGTACATCGACAACTTGGTGGACGCCCTGGTCTTGGCCCAGGAAGAGGGCAGGGGCGAGGGCCAGGCCTATCTCATTGCTGACGAGCACTTTTATCCCATAGAGGAGTTGGTCAAGCGGGTGGCTCAGGCCATGGGGGTGCAAGTGAAAATACCGCACTACCCGGTGTGGCCCCTGGTGATCGTGGGTCATGTTTTTGAAAAAGTCT
>JANQFN010000007.1 GCA_028277825.1 Desulfarculaceae bacterium | reverse complement strand
CTCCAGCAGCAGGCGGGCGGCCTCGCCGGAGGCCGTGGCCAGCCAGGCTTCGCCGTCCGCATCGCTTTCCGTGGCCAGGGTGGCCCAGGCCTTGAGGCGCTGCTCCAGAAGGTGCTCCTGGGGCACGCTGTAATCCACCGGCGGCAGGCGGTCCAGGATGGCTCCCTCGTAGTCCGCCGGCTGGTGGTCTTCTAAGTCCTTGCCCATGGAGCTGGACAGCTTCTGCTCGCTCTTTTTAGCCTGGGCCAGGGCCTGCTCCAGCCCGCTGGCCTCCAGATCCTGGATATGGGCCAGGTGCAAAAACAGGTCCGCCTCCACCTGGGGCAGCCTGGGCCTATCTTTCTTGTCGCCGCCCGCGTAGTTCTTGATCTCATCCACCAGGGAGCGGAAGGTCTCCGGCGGAGGCGGGGGTTCCACTCCGGCTTTGATGGCCTCGGCCTCGCCCGAGCCCTGATGGGCGCGGGCCCATTGCTCCCAGGAGCGCAGCATTTTGGCGGCCTCCTGGGCCTGGGGCACCTGGGCCTGGTCCGCGCCGGCGGCCGGGCGCAGCGCCTTGACCAAGTCCTGGAAACCAGGGGGCGCGGACTGGGCCGCCTGGCCCAGACTGGGGGGCTGCAAAACCTGCAGTGGTTTGAAAAGGGGCGCCAGGCCCATGACAAACGATTGCCTCAGGGCGGTGGCCGGAAACACCAGGGCGGTCAGGGACATGTTCAACACCTCTGGGCAAGCCCGACCCGGAATGTGACCGGCGCCGGGGGCTGTGGTAAAGTGGATTCGTTTAATCCTTTATACACCAAGCAGGGCACGCGAGTCGCCTGGGAGTGGCCATGGACCGGCGAATTTTTGAGCAGGGGCTTTCCACCGAAGGCACCAGCCTCTATTTGATGATGACCGCCTTGTCCGACCAGGGGGCCGCCCTGGAGCGGGAGCGCATGCTGTCCATGTGGAACGCCCCGGAGGAGGCCCTGGACGCGGCCCTAAAGGAATTGGCCGGCCGGGACATCGTCCAAAAGCAGGCCAACGGCAATTGGTGGCTCATGCCTTTTGAGGATTGGCAACCGGCCACGTCCTGAGGGCGGGAAAGGCCCTTTGAGTAAAATTCACCATGCCTGGCAACTTCCATATCCAAAAAGTATAGAAGAGGTTCTGAAGGAAAAAGAAGGCCAAGGGTATTCGGTCAGAAAAGTCAGGTAACGCCGGCGCACAATCTCGCGGCGGCGGGTATTGGCCGGCTTAGCCGACCTGCGGGATTCAAAGAACTCTTACCAAACGCCCTGCTGTTGCCTGCCTTTTTGTGCCGGCCCACCGGCAGGATCAATTGCCACGGCATCGGCATCCCACAACTCTTCAGCAGGTTTTTTTCTTCCCTGCCCTCTTGCCCAATAACCCAAGTCGCGGGGAGCCAAAGATCGCATTCCCCCCAGAGAAACTAGACCAGCACCACCACGCCTTCTACCTTGCGTAAGCCGGCGTAGACATCCAGCACCTGCTGGGCGCTGTCCGCCTCCACCTCCACGGTCACGGCCAGATACTTGTCGCCCGAAGAGGGTCGGCTGCGCAACTGGCTGCCCTCCTCCAAGGGGCCCAGCACCGCCTCAGCCGCCTGGCGCACTGCCGAGAAAAAGCCCTCGCCCTTAAAGCCGATCACCTTGAACATGTAGGAGCCGGGAAACTCGTGGTGCTCCTCCAGGAGCTGTAAGGTCTCCTCGCCGCTCATGCACTTGCCGCAGGAGCAGTTTTCCGAGTGCTGGTCCATGCCGGGTTCCCGGGTTCGGGTGGAATATAAGTACCTGCCGCACCTGAGCGGACAACAAATTCTAGCTGTGGCTGGGAAACCTGTCAATCGCGGCCCTGGTCTTGCCGGGTGGCTTGACACTTGCGACCTCTAATGCTAACTAACTGACTTCCAAGTTAATTTCGCCTATTTTTCCTAAAGGAGAGCCGCAAGGCATGCCTTTGGACCGCGCAGGCCGCACCTCAGCGAGGTGGCTCGGTGTCTAAGCAACTGCTGAGCGGGGCCCAGGCCCTGGCCGAGGGGGCCCTGGCCGCGGGCTGCCGGCACTATTTCGGTTGCCCGCTCAGCCCCCAAAGCCAGGTGGGCGATTATCTGGCCCAGCGCCTGCCCCAGGTGGGCGGCAGCTTTGTGCAGGTACCCAGCGAGCCCGCGGCCCTGGGCATGCTCCTGGGCGCGGCCATGGCCGGCGCCCGGGTGCTGACCTCCTCCTCCAGCCCGGGCCTCAGCCTGATACAGGAGGGCATCTCCCATCTGGCCGCCCTGGAACTGCCCGTGGTGATCGCCGACTTTGCCCGGAGCGGCCCCGGCCTGGGCAATGATCATCCGGCCCAGAGCGATTACTTCCAGGCCACCCGGGGCGGGGGCCACGGCGACTACCGCAGCCTGGTATTGGCCCCGGACTCGGTGCAGGAGTTGTGCGATCTGACCATACGGGCCTTTGACCTGGCTGATACCTATCGCAACCCAGTGCTGCTCTTGGCCGACGGCCTCCTGGCCGGTCTCAAGGAGCCGGTGGAACTACCCCGGCCAATAGACCCCGCCGCCCTGCCGGCCAAGGACTGGGCCCTGGGCAACCGGGGGGAGCGGCCCGGCCGCACCCTGACCTCCTACTATCCTGAGCCCAAATTCCTGGAAAACCACAACTACAAGCTGGTGCGCAAATACGACGCCGTGACCCGCGACCAGGTCGACTGGCAGAGCCATGAGGCCGGTGACGCCCGGCTGGTGGTGGTGGCCTATGGCAGCGCGGCGCGCATCGCCCGAGGAGCAATCGCCCGATTGCGGGAGCGGGGGCTCAAGGTGGGCCTGTTCCGGCCCATCACTCTGTGGCCCTTCCCGGCCAAGCCCCTCAAGGAACTGTGCCGGGTGGTGCGGCATTTGCTGGTGGTGGAACTGAACGCCGGTCAGATGGTGGAGGACGTGCGCCTGGCCGTGGCCGGCCGCGCTCAGGTGAACCTCTACGCCCGGCCCGGCGGGGTGCTGCCCTCCCCGGACCAGGTGGCCCACCGCATCAGCCATTACTATCACCAGGCCCGTTTGCACGAACAGGATCAGGGCCCTGGGCGGGGAGGCGGCCGATGAAGCAGGTATTCAAGCGGCCCGCCGTGCTCCGGGATGAGGAGTTCGCCTATTGCCCGGGCTGCGGGCACTCGCTGGTGCACCGCCTGCTGGCTGAAGTGATCGATGAGTTGGGAATCGCCGGGCGCAGCATCGCGGTGCCGGCCACCGGCTGCGCCCGCCTGCTGCCCCAATACCTGGATCTGGACCTGGGCGAGGCGCCCAGGGGGTTGGGCCTGTCCGTGGCCAGCGGGCTCAAACGATTATTAGGCGATCATGTGGTGTTCGCCTATCAGGGCGAAGGCGATCTGGCCGCCCTGGGCGCGGGCCAGGCCCTGCACGCGGCCAACCAGGGTGAGCCCATCACGGTGATCTACGTGAACAACGGCCTGTTGGCCCAGAGCGGCGGCCAGATGGCTCCCACCACGCCGCCTGGCACGGTGACCGCCACCACCCCGCGCGGCCGCGAGGGGGCCACACACGGCGCACCCCTGGACCTGAGCGCCGCCCTGGCCCAGACCGCGGGCAGTGCCTATGTGGCCCGGGTGGCCCTGGCCTCGCCGGAGCTGATCGCCCAGGCCAAGGCGGCCCTGGCCAAGGCCTTTGCGGTGCAGATCCAAGGCCAAGGCTTTTCCCTGGTGGAGGTGCTGGCGCCCTGCCCCGAACACCTGCACCTGGAGCCTTTAGAGGCCCTGGCCTGGAGCGCCGGCGAACTGGCCCAACGCTTCCCCCTGGGGGTGCTCAAGGACATTCCCGGCAATGGAGAAGAATCATGAAACCCCGGGGCGCCGCCTGCACCGGCCCCGGCCGAAGGCGCTGTCTATAAACCGTAACTTGCCGATAAATATTTGTCTGGTAAACTCGCTTGGAATCAAACCGCCGCACCAGCAAAAGGCCTGTCATTTTGGGCCGCGGGGCGCGGGGTAAGGAGTCTTGAGATGACCGTCAAGCAATTGACCATAACCATGCCCAACAAACCGGGACAACTGGCCTCGGTCAGCGAAATGCTGGGCGACGCCGGGATCAACATCCTGGCCTTTTTCGTCTCCACCAAGACTCCGGGCGGCGACGGCCTGATGCGCTTTGTGGTCAACAACCCGGACAAGGGCCTGGGCGTACTCAAGGGCCAGGGCCTCAACGTGGAAGAAGAAGAGGTGGTGGCGGCCGAGACCCCGCACCACGCCGGCGGCCTGTTGGCGGTGCTCAATCCCCTCAAACGCGAAGGGGTGAACGTGGATTACGTGTACCCCTGCATCCAGACCGGCGAGGCCACCATTTTGATCCTGGGCACCGGCGGCAACAACAAGGCGGCCATCGACACTCTCAAAAAGGACTGGATCCGCCTCTACGGCTCGGAGCTATACAATATGTAAACCCATCTTGCTTGATCCGCATAACCCTCCCTTTGGCAGAGAAAGCAAGCCGGGCGCGTCCCCTCGGGGGCGCGCCCGTTTTATTCGAAGCGGCAGGCTTTAGGCTTTAAGCAGGTCCATGCCCAGTGCAAAGGCCGGGCCCACCACCCGGCTCATACCCACGTACTGGCGCGATTCGGGGATGAAACCCATGGGCTCGAACTTGGCCGGGTCCAGCCGGCCGCGCTCGTCCAGACAGGCCTCGTCCAGCTTCACGTCCAGCACCTGACCCACGAACTGGGTGTGCAGGCCCAGCTCGTTGGTAACGATCACCTGGCACTCCAGGTTCAGGGGCGCCTCGGCCACCAGGGGCGCGTTGACCAACTCGCTTTTGACCGGGGTCCAGCCGGTCTCAGCGAACTTGTCGCGGTCACGGCCGCTGGCCATGCCCACGAAATCCACCTCCCTGGCCTGGGAGGCGCTGGGCACGTTTAGGGTGAAAGCCTGGTTGCGCACGATCTGCCTGTGGCTGTAGGTGGCCGCGCGCAGGCTCACCGCCATGCACACTGGCTTGGAGCAGCAGATGCCGGCCCAGGCCGCGGTCATCACGTTGGGCTTGCCCGCCTCATCGTAGGTGCCCACCAGCACCACCGGCGTGGGGCACAACAGGGTCTTGGGGCCCAGGGATTTTTTCATGATGCTCTCCCGGAATCAGGTTTTTCCGATCCCATGTTATCTTGCCTCTGCTGGTTGACCCAATCGGTCACAGCCAACCCGGTGCCAAAGGACCAGCCCTTTAATTTGCCCTTGTCGATTCTTTTTAAATCAACCAATTCCTCTCCCAAAACCACCTCGCCGTCCGCCTTGACATGATAGGCGATGATCACTTGGTTCATTTTGGCAAAAGAATACACGCCGATCAGTTGGGCATCCCGGCCCCTGAGGCCCAATTCCTCTTTCACCTCGCGGAGGGCACCCTCCTCAGGCGTCTCCCCCTTTTCTAAAAAACCGGTGATAATGGAATACATGCCTTCAGGCCATTCTCGGTTGCGGGCCAGCAGTATTTGATCCCCGTTTTCCACCAGAGCGGCAACCACGGGTATGGGATTGTCCCAGAACACAAAACCGCAGTCTTGGTTGGAGCACTTCAAGCGTTCATACTCATCAACCAGTCCGCTTTCCAGAGACGATCTGCACAAGGGGCAATATTTCATAAAGCCTCAGTACGCTCACGGTTCCTAGGTAGCTAGCCCGCATATTTCATGAAGGCCGTGTGTCCGTCTGCGCCAGCCACCGGCATACGGTGTTGCTGGCTGCGCTTGGGCCTCGACGTAGCTTTAGCTAC
>JANQFN010000106.1 GCA_028277825.1 Desulfarculaceae bacterium | reverse complement strand
GACCGCCAAACTGCCTACCCGGCTGGTCAGCCAGGAAATTCTTTCGCTCAGGTTCTTTATGATCTGCAGGCCCAGGTTGGGGTTTTTCAAGACCAGCTGCTCGAATTGGCCGCGGCTGAATCCGCAGGTCAGGGTGTCTTCCAAGCAATATGCGCTGACCGGATAAAGCCCTTCCTCGGAAAACATGTTTTCGCCGACAAAGTCGCCCGCCTTGCGAATATCCAGGGTAAGCTCATTGCCGTCCTCCAGTACTTTGCTGAGCTTCACCCGGCCGCCTTTGATCAGAAACATCTCGTCGGAGGGATCTCCTTGCAAAAACAGAGCGTCCCCTTTGGATGACTTTTTTCTGATCGCTTGTTCATTAATGGCGGCAATTTCGCCCGGTTCCAGGTTTTCAAATATCCACAGCTGACCGATGCAGGTCGTGGAGAGTTCAATATCCGGGCCGGCTATTTCTTCGCATAGACAAGACAAAGTGGCGCCTTAGACAGTGGGTTATATTTTAAGATTACACCTTTGGTCATATAAATATCTCATTTAAAAAACTTTGTCTGTAGCAACTGATACAATTTGTACGGCGTGACCCAGGAAAGGCGACCGGCTTCAGGCTACGAAGGCATAGTCCCTCTGCACCAGGGCCACCCGGACTTTATATTCGCTGAACCATTGGGCCCTGCCTTTGCGCTGGGCCGCCATATGCTTGATGTCCTCTTTCCAGGCCTGAATGCTTTCTAGGTCCCGCCAATAGGACAGCCCCAGGCCCATGCCCTGTTCATCGCGCGGGCTGGTTTCCCGGCCCAAAAAGCCCTCATGGGCCCGGGCCAGTTCCAAAAGCTCCGCGGCCAGGGGCGCGTATTCCTCCAGCTTGCCCGGACGCAGCATTGAGGTGAAGATCACCGCGTAGTAGGGCGGCTCCGGAGTGGGGGCGATGGGGCTCATGGCTTCTCCAACTAATTGTTGTTTTTTATCAGTTTAGGGCGAGTCCCTTCACCGGTCCAGCACCCAGTGCCTGATGGGGAGAAACACCGCCCCTGTAATCGATACCGTTTACTCTGCAGAATGCACCTGCCGCTCGTTTAGGGCTTTTACTTTCGCCACACCTCAAATGGGCTTAACTTCTGTCGGGAGGCCGCACCTCATCCCCTTTTCCCTCCCAGCCTGGATCCTCACCCTTGGCCAAGGAAGGTAAATATATTTTAAAGCTGGTGCCGGCCCCCGGCTCGCTGTGGCAAGTAATGAAACCCCCGTGTCCATCGACTATGCCATAGACCGTGGCCAGGCCCAAGCCGGTGCCCTGGCCCACCTCCTTGGTGGTGTAAAAGGGATCGAATATGTGCCCCAGGGTGTGAGGGGACATCCCTTCTCCAGTATCGGAGACGGTCAACAGCACATAGCCCTCTGGGGATCTGGCCAGGCCGCTGGCGGCGGCATGATATGCTGAGTTTAAATTCTGGGCCTTGATGACCAGTTTCCCTCCTTGAGGCATAGCGTCCATGGCGTTGCTCGCCAAGTTGAGCAGCATTTGTTTGAGTTGATTGGCGTCGCCGTTGATCTGGTCAATATTCTGCTCGAGGTGAAGCTCCAGGGAGATCCTCTCGGGGATGCTGGATTCTAGAACCTGGGCCGTAGTGGAAATCACCTGGTTTAGATTCAACGGTTTGGTTTCCAATATCCCTTTGTGACTAAAGGTGAGTATCTGCCGGACCAAATCCCGGGCGCGACCGGAGGCCTTTAATATCTGCTCTATGGCCTCCGGTGCGGCCTTGCCTTGGCGGGCATCATCCAGGGCCAATTCGCCACAGCCGATTATGGTGGTCAAAATGTTGTTGAAATCATGGGCAATGCCCCCGGCCAGGGTGCCCAGGGCTTGCATTTTTTGAGATTGTAGTATCTGGTCTTGGAGTAACTTACGTTCATTCAGCAGTTCGTCTATCTCCTCTTTAACCAAGTTGATAGTCTGATAAAGGATATAATAAGGGTCGCCCTTCCCGATTTCGACCTCTCCCTCAACGCCCTCTTCTTCCCATCTGATGCTGCCGATGTAGGCCAATACTTTTTCAATGTTCTTTTTTTCCAAATCCGCCGCTTTGGTCATCGTGGATTTTATTTGTACCGAGCCAAAGTCAGTTTGCCGGTCATGTTTGACCAATCGGAAGGCATGGTCTGCGCTACGGGCGATTTCTATTCTGAACGGCAAAAAGGGTCTGGCCATAAGTGTCGCTGTCTTCACAAAAGTATTGGCACCATAAACAATATATGTTCTGAGCGGAAACTGATCGTGCCACTTTTTTAATGAATCGGTATATTCTGTTCGCGCTTTTCGATTTCCGCGCTTAAGGCGGCTGGTGTCCACCACGATGTAATCCAGGGACGATCCACCCGGAAGCGCGGCTTGGCACTTTCGGCGCAATCTCTCCCCCAAAAGCACATGGTCTGGTCCGATGGTGCCCTGGACGGTGGAATGCAGAATGCAATTGTCTATGATTAGGGCGCGGTTGGAAAATTGGCTGGTTTGGATATCCCAGGCATGGTCGGAAAGCACTTCCCACGGGGACAGAGAGAGCAGCGAGTTGTCGATGCACACCCTTTGGCCCAATACAAAGTCTTCCACGACCAGGTCAGATTCTCTACATAGCTCCAGGGCCTGCCCAATGCCCTCTGCATAGCTTCGGGCAATTTTAACCGGCCGGCTGCTGCCTATGAATTGCCGGCCTATTTTTACGGCCATTGCTAGAGGCGGGGACAAATTGCAGAATATCAGGGCGCGGATTACCCTACTGGCTTTCATCCTATAAGTGAAGTATCGGCGTGCCGCCTGGCTGGAACTTTTTAAGTCCGCATAGTCTTCAATCTGTAAATAATTTTCATTGAATTGGGATACATATTCTACAACCTCATTGTTGAGTTCTAATGATTTTTCGACACCTTCTAAATCGGCCTTTCCCTCGGGCCGGCTATAGATAATCGAATTTGAAATTACATAGAAATTTGCCGTGAAACTATCCCTAACCTTTTTATTTATCCATTCAGGCCGGGTGAAAACTCTCAGCCCCGTCGCGGGGCAGATCAATTCCTTTTTCATAATTTTTTCACTTATATAAGGCCTGATTCATTAAAAACGAGACCAAATGTATTGGCTCTTATAAGCGATTTACGGCGGTTGAGGACGAGGAAGAGCGGCGAGAGTATAGAGGGTGGATGTCTTTCAAAAAACCTCAAGCTGTTTCCCCAGAATCTCTGGGGTGGACCGCCGGCTTTCACAGTAGGCCGCCACCGCTCCAGGTGGCGACATAAGCCCCCCGGTTCATCTCATGAAGCAATTTATCTTTGAAGTCAGTTCACGGTGTGTCTGCTGGATACGTAGAAAAATGCTACCCCGCCATGACGAACAGGGTCAAGAAATAGTTCGGCCTTTGCCCGCATCAATCCGAAGTCACCCGTGTACAGGAAGCCTCGATACGCTGGGAATCATGGCTTGGGCCCTAAAAAGACACTAAATCAAATTATGCCGGTCCAGCACCCGGCGCACGGTCTGCAGCAGTTCCGCCCTTCTAAACGGCTTGGGGATATAGCCGGCGGCGCCGGAGCGCAGGCTGTCCTGCACCTGGCCGTTGAGCGAGTAGCCGCTGGCGATGAGCACCTTGGCCTGCGGGTTCAGGGCCAGGATCTCTTGCAGGGCCTTGTGTCCGCCCATGCCCGGCATGCTCAGGTCCATGATAACCAGGTCAATGGCCAGGACCTGGTCCCGGTAAACCTCCAGGGCCTCCTCGCCGCTGGCGGCGGTGACCACGCTATAGCCTTTTTCACTCAAGCTGCGCTGACCCACCTCCAGCAGGGACGCTTCATCATCCACCAGCAGGATGGTCTCCCCGCCGCCCGGGATGAGTTGGGCCTCTTCCTCTGGGGACTGACTGCCGGCCGGTTCTGACTTCAGGGCGGGGAAGTAGATCTTGAAGGTGGTGCCTGATCCCGGTTCGCTGTAGCAAAAGACGTTGCCGCCGTGCCCCCTAACGATGCCGTACACCGTGGCCAGGCCCAAGCCGGTGCCCTTGCCCACCCCCTTGGTGGTGTAGAAGGGGTCGTATATCTTTTCCAGGGCGGCCTTGTCCATGCCTTCGCCGGTGTCAGACACCGTCACCCGCACGTAATCCCCCGGCGCCACCTCCAGGTGGCTGTTGGCGTACTCTTCGTCCAGGCTCAGGTTATCGGTCTCGATTACCAGCTTGCCCCCCTCGGGCATGGCGTCATTGGCGTTGGTGGCCAGGTTCAAAAGGACCTGCTCGAACTGGCTGGCGTCGCCGTTGACCAGATTCAGGTTTTGATCCAAATGCATTTCCAGGGAGATCATCTTGGGGATGGTGCGTTCGATGATGGGCAAGGTTTCAACCACCACCTGGTTGAGATTCAGCGGCTTGAGCTCGAACACGCCCTTGCGCCCGAAGGTGAGAATTTGGCGCACCAGTTCCCGGGCGCGGCCCGAGGCCTTTAATATCTGCTGGATTTCCTCGGGCGAGACCTTTCCCCGGCGGGCGTCATCCAGGGCCAGTTCGCCGTAGCCGATGATGGCGGCCAAGATGTTGTTGAAGTCGTGGGCGATGCCCCCGGCCAGGGTGCCCAGGGCCTCCATTTTCTGGGCCTGACGCAGTTGCATTTCCAGGCTCTGCTTGTCTTGCTCGGCTTTTTTGCGCTCGGTGACGTCTTGGGAAACGATCTGGGCGGCGTATATGCGATCCTGGGAATCCCGCACCGGATAGACCCGGGACAGCAGCCAGCGCTCCCCCTCGGGAAATTCCACCGCGTCTTCGTAGTCTCTTATTTCACCGGAATGAATCACCTCAGCTATCCTGGCGCTGTATTCTTCGGCGGCTTCGGGATGCAGTTGGGTGAAGCCTTTACCGATGAAGCTATCCGGCGATCCCCCGAACCATCTGGCCACATTCTGGTTCATCATCAAACAGACGCCGTGCTCGTCGTAGAGGGATATCATGGTGCCGGATGACTCGAAGATGTGCCGGTACTTCTCCTCGCTCTGGGCCAGGGCCAGGGTGGCCTCGCTACGGACCCGCTCGTAACGCAAAAAGGCGATGACCGCCAGGACGGCCAGCCCCGCCACCAGGGCGATCAAGAGCCATTGCAGCACCTGGAAGCGAAAAAGATCCCGGGCTATGACCATCTTCAGGGCGGCCTCCACTTTTTCGGCCCGCCGCAGGAAGTCTGCGAACACCGCGTCAAAACGCTGGTCGATGGCCGAGCCGGGGCCGGAATGGTTGCGTTCGGCCCAGCGCTTTTGAGCTATGGCCCTGAACTCGGCGATTTTTTGCAACACCGCCTCGATCTCGGCGCGGAGGACCGGGTCGTCCAACGGCTGATAGACACCGTGGGGGTTCACGCCCCCGTGCAGCATGGCCTTGGCGTACCAGGCCGACTGGTCCAGGTGTCTCCAGACAGAGGATATATCGGCGTACCGGTCACCGCTGAGAATCTCCTCGAACCAGAGATGGGCCACGGCCGCCTCCAGCTTGATCTCCATGGCCGCGTCCACCAGGGGAGTGTAGCGTTGCACCAGGCGGCTGCCGGTGATCAGTGAAAAGACCATGATCCCCGTCATGACCAGGGCCAACAGGGCAATGCCCACCACCGGCCCGATCCTGGGGGGAGAGGCCTGCCTTGGTTTTTGAGGCGGTATTGTCACGGCACTCCTCTTTTGTGCGGCCACCGCCGCTTCCAGCTTTGCCAGGAAGTCCTTTATTTTTTGTGGGCAGGTAAAACGCCTGAAGGCATCCCCAAGCAGAGCGATTTTCCGTCAAGGAACCGCGCCGAACAGATCCCAGACTAATTTGACATGTTATCTCGTTGGGCTTTTAGCGGTCAAACTGCAAACAGGTGGCAGCCGGCAAGGAACTGAAGGCCGTCATGCCGGTGGCCGATCTGGGCCGCCGCACCGGCGAGATCGTGGGGTTTTTGACGGTCAACATCTGGAAGGTGGAGGGCGAGGAAGACAACGGCCAAGGCTACTGCGGCTCGGGTGAGGTGCGCATGGACGTTATTTGCAATCAACAGATCCAGCACAGCCACACCGGCGGTGGTGATTACGGCTCCCGAGCCAGCGCGCCCAAGCTGATCAAGTAGACTTACCCATCAAATCCCCCACAATCAATTTGAACCCGTTGCGCAGTCGGCAGCACCGCCAACGGGCGACTGACCAGGCTGGACCTAAATCTGCTGGAGGCCGGCACAGCCAGCCGCTCGGCTTTCGGAATTAACGTCGCCTGCATATCGGCGCAGCCAGCCGGCGACAAACAAGGCGACTGGCAAGCGAGGGCCGGAGGCGTAATGGAAACTACGTCGAGGTCCGAGCGCCGCCAGCAACGCAGTGTGTCGCTGTCTGGCTGCGCCGTTTAACGGCCCCGGTGGAAGACAAACCTGCGCATGGATACCGCCTGAATCAAACCTATAGCGGCCATGGTGGTCACTAGCGAAGACCCGCCGTAGGACACAAAGGGCAGGGGGATGCCCACCACCGGGAACAGGCCCAGCACCATGCCGGCGTTGATCACCGTGGGCCAGAAGATCATGGCCGTGGCCCCCACCACGATAAGAAGCCCCTGGCGGTCCTTGGCCCGGTAGGCGGCGGAGAGCCCCCGGTAGACGATGGCGGCCAAGAGGCTTAAGACCACCACCGCGCCGATGAAACCCCATTCCTCGGCCAGCACCGAAAAGGCGAAGTCGGTGTGCTGCTCGGGCAAAAAGTGCAGTTGGCTCTGGGTGCCGGCCAAATAGCCCTTGCCGGTGAACCGGCCCGAGCCCACCGCGATCTTGGACTGGATCAGGTGGTAGGCCGCGCCCAGGGGGTCGGACTCGGGATTGAGAAAGGAGAAGATGCGCCGCTTTTGGTAGTCCTGCAAAAAGCGCCAGGCCACCGGCATCACCAACAAGAGGCTGCCGGCGGCTATCCCTAAGCTGGTAAGTTTGACCCCGTTGATCAGGATTACCGAGCAGGAAACCAGCATCACCAGGATGCAGGTGCCCAGGTCCGGCTCTTTGAGGATCAACAGGGCCGGCAGCAGGGCCAGCCCCAGGGGGATGACCAGTTGGCGCAGCTTGTAGGGCTCCAGCTGGTCCTGGCGCTGGAAGTATTGGGCCAGGACCAGGATCACCACCAGCCGGGCCAGCTCCGAGGGCTGGATCACCAGGGGCCCGATGGCCAGCCAGCGCTGGGAGCCGCCGATCACCTTGCCCCAGATCAGCACCGCGATCAGAAGGATCACCACCAGGCCGTAGAGAGGGTAGGCGATGGTGGTCAGGCGCTGGGCACCCACCACGGCCACGCCCAGCATCACCAGGGTGCCCAGCCCGAACCAGTAGATCTGCTTGAGGTACACCGGGGTGCCGCCGCCGCCAAAAGAGCTGGCCGCGGAATAGAGATTGAGCACCCCGCAGGCTCCCACGGTCAACACCAGGATCAACAGCAGCCAGTCAAAGCCGGCGATGAGGCGGCGGTCGATCATGTATTCCTCCGCGGGGGAGGGGTGGGCTTCTTTTTAGGCTTCTTCCTTTGCTGGGCCTGCGGCGCCGCCTTGGGCTTGGGCTCGTCTTTGGGCTCGGGCTCGGGCAGCCCGAAGTAGGCCCGGAGCACCGCCGCGGCCACCGGCGCGGCGTCCCGGCCGCCGCCGCCGCCGTGCTCCACCACCACCGCCACCGCGATGGTGGGATCCTCGGCCGGGGCGTAGGCCACGAACAGGGCGTGGGAGCGGTACTTCCAGGGCACGTTCTCGGGCTTGCCAAAGGACTTTTCGAACTTGAGGCTCACCACCTGGGCGGTGCCGGTCTTGCCGGCCACGGTGATGCCCTTGAGTTTGGCCTTTTTGGCGGTGCCGTGGGGCTCGTTGACCACCCCCACCATGCCCGCCTGCACCACCTTGAGGATCTTGGGGTCCACCGGCACCCGGCTGATCACCGGCAGGGGCTCGGGCACCGGGTCGCCGCCGGGGCGGGTGACCGCCTTGACCAGGGTGGGGGTCACCAGACGGCCGCCGTTGGCCACCGCGGCGGTCATGCGGGCCAGTTGCAGCGGCGTGACCAGGGTGAAGCTCTGGCCGATGGACAGCGACAGGGTCTCGCCCTCCTGCCAGCGCTCCTTGAAGCGCTTCAGCTTCCATTTGGAAGTGGGCACCAGGCCGCGGGCCTCATGGGGCAGGGCGATGCCGGTGGGCCGGCCCAGGCCGAAGGCCCTGGCGTATTTGGCCAACTTGTCCACCCCCAGCCTGAGGCCGGTCTTGTAGAAGAACACGTCACAGGACTCGCGGATGGCCTTGTGCACGTCGGTGTGGCCGTGGCCGCCCTTCTTGTAGGCCCAGCATTTGTAATAGCGCTTGCCAAAGGGGATCTGGCCGGCGCAGAAAAAGCGGGTGGCCAGGCTGACCGCCTTTTCGGCCAGGCCGGCGGCGGCGGTGACGATCTTATAGGTGGAGCCCGGCGGATAGAGCCCGCTGATGGCCCGGTCCTTCAGCGGCTTCTTGGGGTCATTGACCAGTGCCTTCCACTTCTTGGCGGTCATGCCGGTGACAAAATCGTTCTGGTCGAAGCTGGGGCCGGAGTACAGGGCGTAGACCTGGCCGTTTTTGGGGTTTAAGGCCACCACCGCTCCGGCGCGGCCGGCCATGGCCTTGGCCGCCGCCTTTTGCACGTCCAGGTCGATGGACAAGGTCAAATCCAGCCCCCGGGTGGCGGCCACTTGGTTGAGCAGCTTGATCTCCCGGCCCATGGCGTCCACCTCCACCTGGCGGGCGCCGCGCTTGCCGTGCAACACCGACTCGCGGCTTTTTTCCAGCCCATAGCGCCCCACATAGTCGCCCAGGCGGTAGCGCACCCGGGAGGCCTTGGCCAGCTCCTTTTTGTTGATCTCGCCCAG
>JANQFN010000622.1 GCA_028277825.1 Desulfarculaceae bacterium | reverse complement strand
TTGGTAAGCCGAGGTGATAATGGCAAAAAAGGACAAACACCAACACGCTTTCAGCCCGGCCGAGGCCGCGGGCTACCTGCGCCAACTGGCCCGTGCCCTGGAGGAGGGCCTGATCACCCTGGATGAGCGCGACATGTTGCTGGAAGGCGAGGTCAAGGTCAAGGAGTCTTTGAAGGATAAGAAAGGCGAAGGGCCGGTTCATTTGCGCTTGAAAATGGACCTGCACATGCACCCCGCTCTGGGGGAAACCTTGCCTCTGGCTCCGCCCGAAGACGGACAATCGCGCAGACAGCAAACCAAGGTCTCCTACAAGCAGGTCAAAAAGGACTTGTCGCGGCATTTCAAGGCGGTGAAAAAGGCGCGGCGGGACGGGGCCATGCCTTCACCGGAAGAGGTGGAGGGCCTAAGCTGGGCCGGCCGTCTGATGTGCAGCTTCAGCGGTAAGGGGGAAGAGTTCTTCCCGCGCTTTTTAGAGCAGCTCGAGGCCCTGGAGCAAGCGGCGGAAAGGGGGGACGCCGCATCCCTGGACCAGGCCCTGCAGGCGCTGGCCGGCTTTAAGAAGGACTGCCACTCCAAGCTCAAGTAGTTTCAAGGGGGAGGCCTAACCAGCCCTGGGGAGCGGGCGCCAAGACAAATTGTCCGGTATAAAAAAGTATTGCGGTGCTTGTTTTCTTTTTTGAGCGCCGGACAATATGAGAAAGTTGCCGGAGGCCGCCCCTGGGTTTCCGGTGAAAAGAGGCCTGAATGCTTCGGCGGGCCCTGGCCAAAATATTCCCCTTCACTGCCTACATGGGAGGCTATTCTCTGGCCTCCCTGCGCCTGGACCTGGTCGCCGGGCTCACCGTTGCCCTGGTGTTGATCCCCCAATCCATGGCCTATGCTCAACTGGCCGGCCTGCCCGCTTATTACGGGCTCTACGCCGCCTTTCTGCCGCCGCTGGTGGCCGCGCTCTTCGGATCCAGCCAACAACTGGCCACCGGGCCGGTGGCGGTGGTCTCCTTGATGACCGCCGCTTCCCTGGAGCCCCTGGCCACCGCGGGCAGCCAGGCCTTCATCGCCTACGCCGTGCTCTTGGCCCTGGTGGTGGGCATCTTCCAGTTGGCTCTGGGTCTGTTGCGCTTGGGCCTGGTGGTCAATTTTCTCTCCCACCCGGTGGTCAACGGCTTCACCAACGCGGCGGCGATCATCATCGCCTCTTCGCAGCTGGGCAAGATGTTCGGCGTGCAGGCGGAAAAGTCCGAACTGCATTACCAGACCATGGTGCAGGTGGTGCTGGCCGCCTGGGACCACACCCACTGGCCCACCCTGTTCATGGGGGTATTGGCCTTCGGCCTCATGTACGGACTCAAACGCTTAAACCCCAAGATTCCCTATGTACTGGTGGCCGTGGTGTTGACCACGGTGTTGGCCTGGGCCACCGGTTTTGAGCACAACCAACGGGTCAAGTGGGACGACGTCCGGGCCATCCAGGTGCGCGGCGTGGCCGGCGCCTACAACCTGGCCATGCAGCGGGCCGCCCGTTTGGAAGCCGAACGCGAGACCCTGGGCGTCAAAATCAAAAAGGCCCGGCGCCGCCACGGCCCGGATTCGGTGCAGGAACTCAAGCTGAAAAACGAGGTGTCCTTGGTCAACCTGCTTCTGGCCCGGGAAAAGGTGAGTGCGCGCCGCTCGCGCATTTCCTTGCGCGCGTACCGTTTTCAGGAGGTGAACCAGGATGGCCGCCGGCTTTTCTATTTGCAGGGCAGCGCTCCCCCGGGGGCGAAGCCGGGTGAGGCGGCCTGGCGACTCAAGGTGGGGCGGGGCCCCCTGGAAGAGGGGGACCTGGTCTTGATGAGCGGCGGGGCGGTGGTGGGCCGGGTGCCGGACGGGCTGCCCGCCTTTTCACTTCCCGCGCTACGGGGCGAGGTGCTTTTGCAGCTTTTGCCCTATGCGGTGATCATCTCTCTGTTGGGGTTCATGGAGGCCATCAGCGTCGCCAAGGCCATGGCCGCCCGCACCGGCCAGCGGCTGGACCCCAACCAAGAGTTGGTGGGGCAGGGCCTGGCCAACGTGGTGGGCTCGGCCTTTTTAAGCTACCCGGTCTCCGGCTCCTTTTCGCGCTCGGCGGTGGCCTTGCAGGCCGGGGCCAAGAGTTCCTTGGCTAGTCTGTTCACCACCCTCGCGGTGGGCGCGGTGCTCCTGTTCTTCACCCCGCTGTTGTACTATCTGCCCCAGGCGGTGCTGGCCGCGGTAATCATGATGGCGGTGGTGGGGCTGATCAACTTCAAGGGTTTCGTGCACGCCTGGCGGGCCCAGTGGTATGACGGGGCCATATCCATTTTGACCTTTCTGGGCACCCTGGCCTTTGCTCCCCACTTGGATGTGGGCATAATGATCGGGGTGGCCCTGTCGCTCCTGGTCTTTTTGTACAAGAGCATGCGGCCCCGGGTGGTGGCCCTGGCCATGGCCGAGGACGACACCCTGCACGACACCCGAACCTTCGGACTGGCCGAGTGCGACCGCATTGCGGTGATTCGCTTTGACGGACCCTTGTTTTTCGCCAACGCCAGCTTCCTGGAGGACCAGATCGCCCGGCGTCGGCGGGCCATGCCCCATCTGCGCCACATACTTTTGGTCTGCGAGGGGATGAATGACATGGACGCCTCCGGCGAGGAGAGTCTGGCTTTGATCGTGGACCGGGTGCGTAGCGCCGGCTACAAGATCAGCCTGGCTCAGGTGCATTCCAACGTCCTCGGTGTGCTCCGGCGCACCCACCTGCTGGCCAAGATAGGCGAAGAGAACATCTATCCCAGCACCAACGCGGCTATTGCTGCGATCCACGCCGACGCCCACCAGGACATGGGCGAGGCGGTGTGTCCCCTGCTGAGCGTCTGCCGCGACGAGGGCGCCCCGCACGGTGGGGCGCGCTGAGACTTTTGACTATTTACGGGTGACGGGCGGAGGTTATGAGCCATAGCGATCAAAGGGCCGAACTAGACTGGCAGGTGCTTTGCCGCCGGGGGCTCTTGTTTTTCGGACGGGTCACCGCCAGCATGACCCATGAGATAAAAAACGGCCTGGCGGTGATGAACGAGCAGAGCCACCTGCTCAAGGAGCTTTTGGAAATGGCCGCCCAGGGCCGTGAGCCGGACCTGGCGCGGTTGGAGCATCTGGCCGGACGGCTGATCCAGCGCGTGAAAGACACCGACGCCATCATCAAGTGCTTTAACACTTTTGCCCATACCGTGGAT
>JANQFN010000613.1 GCA_028277825.1 Desulfarculaceae bacterium | reverse complement strand
GTCCAGCGCGGCGACCGAGAGCCCGAGGCGGGCGAGGCTGAGTTTGTCATCAAGGCTTCGGAGGCGGGCACCCGGCGCACCCTGATCAGCCCCGCCGTGGCGGTGTGCGAGGCCTGTTTGGACGAGATGCGCGATCCCGCTGACCGCCGCCACGGCTACGCTTTTATCAACTGCACCCACTGCGGGCCCCGCTACACCATCATCGCCGATCTGCCCTATGACCGGCCCCAGACCACCATGGCGGTCTTCGCCATGTGCCCGACCTGCCAGGGGGAATACCAGGACCCCGGCGACCGGCGCTTCCACGCTCAGCCCAACGCCTGCCCAGTGTGCGGGCCCCGGCTGTGGCTGGCCGATGCCGAGGGCAAGGAGTTGCAGAGTGCCGACCCCATAGCCCAGGCGGCCGCGGCCCTGGCTGAAGGGCAGGTGTTGGCCCTGAAGGGCCTGGGCGGCTTCCACCTGGCCGCAGACGCCAGGAATGAGGCCGCGGTGGCGAGTTTGCGCGCCCGCAAGCACCGGGAGGAAAAGCCCCTGGCGGTGATGGTGGCGAATATACCGGCGGCCCGCGCCCTGGCCGAGCTGGATGAGGCCAGTGCGGCGGCCCTGGCCAGCCGGGAGCGGCCCATCGTGCTGGCCCCGGCCCGGGCCAATTCCGGCCTGGCCCCCTCCCTGGCTCCCAACAACCGCCTGCTGGGGCTGATGCTGCCCTACACCCCGCTGCACCATTTGCTCATGGACGCCGCCGGCCGCCAGGGACTCAGCGCCCTGGTGATGACCAGCGGCAATGTCAGCGACGAGCCCATCTGCATGCACAACCAGGAGGCCGTCGAACGCATCGGGGCCAAGGCCGCGCGCGGGGCCATCGCCGACTTGTTTCTTTTGCACGACCGCGACATCTATTTGCGCAGCGACGACTCGGTGGTGCGGGCGGTGGGCGGCCAGATGCGCCAAATCCGGCGTTCGCGGGGCTTTGTGCCCGTACCCCTGTTTTTGGATGAGGCCGTGGTGCCATGGGACTGCCCGCCAGTGCTGGCCGCCGGCGCCCACCAGAAAAACACCCTCTGCCTGCTCAGGGGCCGCGAGGCCTTTATCAGTCAGCACGTGGGCGACCTGGACGATATGCGCACCTTGGAGTTCTTCCAGCTCACTGCCGGGCATTTGGCCCGGGTGCTGGAGGCCGAGCCGGAGATCATCGCCTGCGACCTGCACCCGGACTACCTCTCCACGCGCTGGGCCCAGGAGCAGATGAAGCCCCTGGTGCGGGTGCAGCATCACCACGCCCACGCGGTGGCGGTGATGGCCGAGCACGGCCTAGAGGGCGAAGTGCTAGCCCTGAGCCTGGACGGCACCGGCTACGGCGCTGACCGCACCATCTGGGGCGGCGAACTGCTGACCGCCCGGGCCCACACCTACCGCCGCCTGGGCCGGCTGCGCCGCTTCAACCTGCCCGGCGGCGATCAAGCCATCAAGCAGCCCTGGCGGGTGGGCCTGGCCCTGTTGCGCGAAGTGTTCGGACCCCAAGCCACCTCTGAGCTATCAATCGAACTGTTGGCACAACAGGGTCAACACCTGCCCCTCATGGGCCAGATGATCGACCAGGGGCTCAACGCTCCGCTCACCTCCAGCCTGGGCCGTTTGTTCGACGGCGTGGCCGCCATCTGTGGCCTGCGGCAAGAGGTGGCCTATGAGGGCCAGGCGGCCATCGAGTTGGAACAGGCTATGGCCGCCCCGGCCGAAGGAGGCTATCCCTTTGCCCTCCGTGAGCAGGACGGCCTCATCGAACTGGACTGGGGCCCGGCGGTGGAGGCGGTGGTGGAGGAGGTGCTAAGCGGTGCGGCTTACGCCACCCTGGCCGCCCGCTTCCACAGCGGGCTCTTGGCCGGCCTGGAAGCCTGGGCCCTGGCCGGGGCCCAGGCCGCCGGCCTGGAGCGGGTCTGCCTGGGCGGGGGCTGCTTCATGAACGCCTGCCTCTTGGCTGACCTGCCGCCGCGCTTGGAGAAACAGGGCCTGGCGGTGTACACTCCGGCCCAGGCCCCGGCCAACGACGGGGGCCTCAGCCTGGGTCAGGCCGTGGCCGCGGCCAACGCCTGGGGCCTGGGGCTGGTGGGAGAGGGCGAGACGATTTTGGGGCCCAAGGGTGAGGAGCAAACAGCTTGAAGCACGTCAATGAATACCGCGACCCCGAGGTGGCCCGGGAGCTGGCCGCGCGCATCGCCGATCAGAGCCGGACCCCGGCGCGCTTCATGGAGCTGTGCGGCACCCACACCATGGCCCTGGCCCGCCACGGCCTGCACCAGATGTTGCCCGGTACGGTGGAGATGATCTCCGGGCCGGGGTGCCCGGTTTGCGTCACCGCCACCGAGGAGATCGACCGGGCGGTTAAGCTGGCCCGCAGCGAGGGCGTGACCGTGGCCACCTTCGGCGACTTGGTGCGGGTGCCGGGCAGCGCCAGCTCCCTGGCGGTCGAGCGGGCTGGGGGCGCTTCGGTGGCGGTGGTGTATTCGCCCTTGGACGCGGTGGAGCTGGCCAAAAAGGAGCCTGAGCAGCAGGTGGTGTTTTTGGGCATTGGTTTTGAAACCACCGCCCCCACCGTGGCCGCCGCCCTGATGACCGCCGGCAGCCAAAGCGTTGAGAATTTCAGCGTGCTCTCAATGCACAAGCTCTTGCCTCCGGCCCTGGCCGCCCTGTTGGACGGCCCGGACCTGGGCCTGGACGGCTTTCTCTGTCCGGGGCACGTCACCACGGTCATCGGCACTTCCTGTTACGAGCCGGTGGCTTCCCAGCACGGCTTCCCCTGCGTGGTAACCGGCTTTGAGCCCGCCGATGTGTTGGCCGGCATCCTGATGCTGGTGCAGCAGGTGGAACAGGGCCGCAGCCAGGTAGAGATTCAATACACCCGGGCGGTCCGTCCCGAGGGCAACCCTCAGGCCGTAGCCCTGATGGAGCGCTATTTCAAACCTTGCGACGCCCCCTGGCGTGGCCTGGGGCCCATACCCCTGAGCGGCCTGGCCATACGCGAAGAGTTCGCCCATCTGGACGCTAGCCGGCGCTTTGACACCGAGGTGCCGCCGGCCACCGACCACCCGGGGTGCAAATGCGGCGACGTGCTGCGCGGCCTGATGCGGCCGCCGGAATGCAGTCTGTTCGACACGGTGTGCACCCCCACCGCGCCCCTGGGGCCCTGCATGGTCTCGGCCGAGGGCACCTGCGCGGCCTGGTACAAGTATCGGCGGGAGGCGTGAGCATGGGCCAGGACCGGATATTGTTGGATCACGGCGCCGGCGGCAAGGCCAGCGCCGATCTGGTGGCTGAGGTCTTCGCCCGGCACCTGGGCAACCCCATCCTCAATGACCTGGACGACGCCGCGGTGTTGGAGGCCCCGCCTGGCCGCCTGGCGGTGAGTACCGACAGCTTCGTGGTGGACCCAATCTTCTTCCCCGGCGGCGACATCGGTTCTTTAGCGGTGCATGGCACCGTCAACGACGTGGCCATGCGCGGGGCCAAGCCCCTGTATCTCACCGCGGGCTTCGTCTTGGAAGAGGGTCTGGCCGTGGCCGATCTGGAGCGCATCGTGGCCTCCATGGCCCGGGCCGCCACCGAGGCCGGGGTGGCCATCATCGCCGGCGACACCAAGGTGGTGGGCCGGGGCCAGGCGGACAAGGTGTTCATCAACACCACTGGCATCGGCCTGATACCCGATGGCCTTCAGATCGGCGCCCACAGGGCTGCGCCCGGCGACGCGGTCTTGGTCTCGGGCACCATGGGCGACCACGGGGTGACCATCATGGCCACCCGCGAGGGCCTGGGCCTGGAGGCGCCGCTGTCCTCGGACTCCGCCTCGCTCAATGGCCTAACCTCGGCGCTCATAGAGGCCTGCCCGGGGTTGAAGACCCTGCGCGACCCCACCCGGGGTGGGCTGGCCACCGCCCTCAACGAGATCGCCACGGCATCCGGTGTGGCCCTGGAGCTGAACGAGGAGGCCATACCCATGGACCCGGCGGTGGCCGGGGTCTGCGAGCTGTTGGGCTTGGACCCGTTGTTTCTGGCCAACGAGGGCAAGCTGATCTGCATCGTGGAAGACACTCAGGCCGACACTGCCCTGGCCGTGATGCGTGAACACCCCTTAGGCCAGAACGCGGCCTTGATAGGCTCCTGTGGCGCCGAGCCCCAAGGCCGGGTGTGGCTTAACACCGCCGTGGGCGGCCGCCGGGTGCTGGACATGCTCTCCGGCGAGCCCTTGCCGAGAATTTGTTGAGAGTTACCTCGGGGCGGGTGTTTCACAAAAAACCAGCCCTAAAACCCCGTTTCAGGAAATTTTCAGACAAGCGAACCGCAGGAGTGCGCACATAAAACAAATTAATAAATTTAATTTTTATTGTTTTACAATAAAAATTAGTTGACATATTAGATTTTCCATGACACAGTTCACTCAACAACCTGCCTTGAAAAAACCGGTCTCCAAGTGGGGAGGTGAGAGATGGACGAACAAATACAACGCATAGCCACCATAAGCGCCAGGCTGCGCCTGGTTTGCACTGTGCTCATGGCCGCCCTGCCCATTGTCCTGGCCCTGTGCTGGGCCTTCATGGAACACCTGCCCTTTGTCAACTCCCGCCTACCCGTTCCCGTGGACCATAGCCTGCCCCTGGTCTCGCGCTGGTTGGGTTTTGTGGCCAGCCTGCTTCCCGGCGGGGTGGCCATCTACGCGCTCTCCCGCCTGCGCCGCTTGTTTGGGCTCTACGCCCAGGGGATCATCTTCCAGGCGGACAACGTGGAATGTTTCCGCCAGTTGGGCTGGTCGCTGTTCGCCTGGGCCGGGGCCAGCCTGCTGTTCAACACCCTGGCGGGACTCATACTTACCTTCCACTGGAAGCCGGGCACCCGCCTACTGGTTATTACTTTGGAAATACAGGACCTCTTGGCCGTGTTTGGGGGCCTGGTGGTGCTCACCATCGCCTGGGTTATGGACCAGGGCCGCCGCCTGCGTGAAGAACAGGAGCTATATGTCTAGGAGGGCGTCATGATCGTGGTCAACCTGGACGTAATGCTGGCCAAGCGCAAGGTGAAATCAAAAGACCTGGCCCGGGCGGTGGGCATCACCGAACAGAACATATCCCTGATCAAGACCGGCAAGATAAAGGGCATCCGCCTGGCCACCTTGGACGCCATCTGCGCTTTCTTGCAGTGCCAGCCCGGTGACATTTTGGAGTACCGGCCTGAGGGAAAGTAGGGCCAACCTTACTCTCAGATTGGATTTCGGAGAGGCTCCAAATGCCAGGTCAAGGTGGTAATAGCTGGTCGAAACGGCTCAGGAGAGAGGGCCAGTGGGCCGCTCAGATTGCATACCTGGAAGGTTAGAACGTGCCCTTGCGATTAGTATTCCCGACATATCAGCCGTGATTCCAGATCTTCGAACGTATCAGCGAATTATCAGAAAGGAGAAAAAGTTCTGATGAAGCAACTAATCATGTTTGTGGCAGCTGTAGCTATGCTGGCCGTGGCGGCCCCGGCCCTGGCTGACATCGCTAGCCCGAGTCCCCAGTTTAGCGTGGGCGCTCGTATGCTTACCGACATCGGCTGGTGGAATAAGAGCGAGGAGCTTACCGCCAGCGGCAAAGATGTGGGCACCTGGTTTTTGAACATGCCGGGTCACTCCTTCCTGCGGACGCGTTACTACAGCGCCGACAAGAGCGTCGGTGGCCGTATAGAATTGGGCCTTAAGAGCCTGCAACCAGAGGCCAGTGTTAACCTGCGTTATGCTTATGGTTACTGGCGCGTGGGTAAATTCAGGATACTGGCTGGCCAAACCGACAATTGGTTTGGTTCCCTGGCCTATCACGTCAAGCAGTACGTGGGCCTGAATGAAGACTCCCACTTGTTGCTGTTTGGCTGGGGTTTCCTCTGGCCGCACCGTGTACCGCAGGTACAGTTCACCTATAACACCGCTAAGTTTGGCGTACAGTTCGCGCTGGAAGAGCCGCGGCAGAAAAACAACTACTGGGGCGCCACCGGTGTCGACACCAAGTTCACATTCCCGCGCGCCAGCCTGACCCTGATGTTCAAGAGCGGTGGGTTCATGACTCACCCGGGAATCAGCTTCGTTCAGCACCAGTATGAGGTCGCCACTGGTGCCGACGACTCCTACAACACCTGGGCGTTCGTACTGCCCGTCAAGTTCACTGCTGGCGCCTTCACCTTGAAGTTTCAGGGCCATAGCGGGGTAAATTTTGCCACGGAGTACCCTTTTTACCCCACCGACTGGACACGCCCATACCTCAAGGATATCTCTAGCGGTGATGTTTCCAACACAAACATCTGGGGCGGCGTCTTGGCCGGTGAATACAAAGTCGGCAAGCTGACGATCACAGGCGGCGTGGGTTACGAAGGCTTCACCAACGAAGCCTGGTCTGAAGAGAATGGCTACTCTAAGGATGAGATTATCCGCTGGGCCGCCTTTGTCGCCGTTCCCTATCAGGTTAGGAAAAATTTTGGCGTCCATCCCGAGATTTCCTACTACAATCACGGCGACAACCCAGAAACCGGTGAGGCCATGGGCAGTGAGTGGTTGTTAGGCGTGCAACTCCGCTTCGTTTTTTAAAGAGTCCCTAAGTTAAAAGCATTACCCCTTTGGAACCTAGTCCAATCTAGGCTCCTTTGGGGTGTGTCGTCGGAAGCGCAAACGATGCCCTCACCTGGCCACCCTGGACGCCATCTGCGCCTTCTTGCAGTGCCAGCCCGGTGACATTTTGGAGTATCGCGCCGAGGAGGAGGTGTTTTCAAAACCGCCGGCATAAGAGTATGGTAGAAGTACAGATGGGATTGGGGGTTTGTGGCCTCTGCCTGTGCAATAGTGAGGCCGCTTAACCATAGGTACTATGCAGGGGGCAAAACGTGACCAGTGAAGCCAAAAAGCTCGGGTTCTTCGGGGCGCTATTTCTGATCGTGTCATCCCTGGCCGGCAGCGGGGTTATCGCCCTGCCGCAGCAGCTGGCCGCCACCGGCTCCATCACTCTGATCTCATTCCTGCTGGTCACCGCCGGCGCATTATTCCTGACCCTGGTCTACGTGCGCGCGGGCACCATGTTCAAAGACCCCAGCCCCACCGCCCTGGCCACCTACGTCAGCCCGGTGCTGGGCGCCAAGAGCGGCTTTTTCTACGTGTACGGCAACCTGATCTCCAACGTGTCCATCCTCATCGCCGGCCTGGGCTATCTAGCCATGTTCGTCCCCGCCCTGAACCACCCCATTTTCCTGGGCCTCACCGTAATCGCCCTGATCTGGCTATTCGTCGTTTTGTCGCTGCGCGGCGTGGGCCTGATCGCCAAAGTGGTCTCCACCACCGTCACCCTGCTTTTAATCTCGGTGATCATCACCGGCGTGGTGGGCTGGCTGGACTTTGACCCCGCCCTGTTCAAGCAAAACTGGAACGTGTCCGGCGACAGCGCGGGCATGGCCATCATGTCCGGCTTCGCGGTGCTTATCTTCTCCTTCGTGGGCGTGGAGAGCATCGCCACCAATAACGAGCAGATCAAAAATCCCCAGAAGATAGTGCCCATCGCCACCATCGTGGGCTTCATCATCGTGGCCATCGTCTACATCGCCTCCACCACGGTGATTGAGGGCATGTTCCCGGCCAAGGAGATCCAGGACGCGCCGGCCTCCTTCGCCCTGGCCATGCAGCACATCTTCAAGTCACATCTGGTGGGCCAGGTGGTGTCGGCGGTGATGGCCATCGCCTGCATCGCCAGCTTCATGGTCTGGAACCTCTCCTCGGCCTCGGCGGCCAAGACCAGCGCGGACAACGGCTTTCTGCCCAAGGCCTATTCCCACACCAACAAGCACGGCATCTACAGCAAGGGCCTGGTGATCAACGGCGTCATCATGACCGTGGTGGAATTGATCCTGATGTCTTTGGGCAGCAACATCGCCGCCGCCTTCAACATCACGGTGACCATCTCGGTGCTCTTATTGTTGTTCCCCTACTTCTGGTCTGGCGTGGCCATCGTCAAAAAGGACCTGGTGAACCAGACCCGCTCCTACGGCAACATGATCATCGTGGGGCTGTCCTCCATATTCCTGATCTCGGCGTTCGCCTCGGCCACCCTGGATGAGTTGTGGCTGGTCATCGCCCTGGTCATGGTGGTGATGGGGGCCTATGCCTTGATCCTGGTGAAACAAAAGCCGGGAGAGGCTGGGAAGGTATCAGACTAAGAGTAGCGCCAACCCGCCGAATTTGGAGCACACCGCCTGCTTGGACCTCCTGCTGCTCGGCCCAGGGCCTCGCAGCCGCGACAGCACAGCTGTCACGGCTACCCAAAACATAAAAAAGTGTCATCGCCAATGCCGTCCAACCTTCGTGAAATATCCGGGCTAGGTCGCTCAGACACAGACCTTGTTACTGCCATTTTGAAACGCGCGGCCTAAACCCGGGCGGTAATCCCCATGAAGGTGCTGGCCGGCAGGAACTTGTGAGTCTCAATTTGCTTGAATCCGCATTGCCGCAGAGTTTCGCAGACCTGGTCCAGGGATGGTAGCTGGTGCAGTCCCTTTAGCGAGCAATTGACCAAGTTGAGATTGGCCGCGGCCAGGTCCTTGCCTTGGCTGTTGAAGTTCAACACCACTGAGAGCATGCCCGAGAGCGTAAGCCTGCTTCGCATGTCGCTCAATAGCTGAGCGCGCTCATCTTCGGCAAAATAATAAAGCATGCTGGACAGGTTGATCAGGTCGAACTGGCCGGTCAGTTCCTCTGGGGGATGGCGGATGTCGCCCTGGACAATGGAGAAGCGGTCAGTCAATCCCCAGTTGGCGATGTTATCCCACGCCTGCTTGACCACCGCCGGATCGATTTCCAGGCCGAGTCCAGTGACGTTGGAATTGACCTTGTGGGCGCTTCGCAAAAAGAATCCGGATCCGCAACCCACGTCCAAGATGCGCAGGCTTTTCTTGCCCGAGACGATCACTTTAATGTAGTCAGCGATGATGGGTTCGATGCCCTTGGAGAAACGGGCCACCACGTCGCCGATCTCCTCCAAATCCTCGCCCAATTCAGCGCCCCTTATCCTGGCGGGGGCGTGACGATAGGCCTCGCAGTAATAGCCCACATTGGCCTGGATCACGGCCGCCACAAAGTCACCCTTGGGGCTGGCCACTGCCCGGGAGCGCTTGCCTTTCAGGGCGTATTGTGCTCCCTTGAGCGCCAACTCCTTTACAGCCAGGCCCACGTCCAACAGGGCGTCCAGCAGCTCCGGGCGCTTGGCCTCCAACTTTTCGATCAGGGCTTGCCTGGTGCAGGGCCCGTGGGCCAGCGCCTGCAACAGGCCCGACTCGTAGGCGGCACATAAAAAAAGAGTCCTTGTGAAAGCCTGCCAGTCCTTCATAACCGACATCATGCCTGGAATCTTGAATATGTGCCTGAATGACAGCATGTAGCTCAGCTTCACGGCTGCTCCTCCCGTGTGTGCGATTCTGGTTGGGTGCCTCTGACGATTTGGACGGCAGGCTGGCGTCTCAAGGCAGTTGTGATTTGAAGGTTTTCCCCCACAAATACTGATTAAAGGTCAAAGCAGAATTTTTCGATCCTGGCGATTCATCCCCATTCTACGGTCAATTACCGGGCATTTCACGGCAATTATTTGGCGCTGCCATGCCCCTTGCCGCCGCTTAACAAGGGGACCGTATTGAAAAGAGCCTCCCTTGCGGGAGGCCCTGACTAAATCTCAATATGAAACGCGTCTAAGCCGCGTCGTCCAGCGGTGTGCTAGGCAAGATGCGGGCAAGCGAGTTCCACAGGCGTATATGGCAATACGCCGAGGACACGAGCGCCGCCTGCAACGCTGCATAGCCGCCGCTGGTGGCGCGGCTCACTTGATTTTGTCCAAATGCCTGAGGACCTTCCCCGGGGTCATGGACAGCTCATGGCAGCGGTAGCCGCAGGCCTGGTGCACTCCTTGACCTGCTTCCTGCACTTAGGCGCTCCCCAGGCATCGCCCATTTGGGCGATGCCTTTTACGGTTTGCCGGGTGAAAATGGCCTACACAACTAAGGAGGTCAGCTATGGATTATTTGCAAATGACCGCCCCCTGCGGGCTGGATTGTTTCAACTGTCATTTCTACCTGGCCACCCAGGGCGATGAATCGGCCCTGCAGATGACCGCCATGTATTCGGCGCTCATGGGCATACCCGAAGACCTCATGCGCTGCGGCGGCTGCCGAGCAGAACAGGGCGACCCGCCCATGCACGGGGTCACCTTCGACCGGGAGGGCCCGTGTCCGGCCTACGGCTGCACGGCCGACAAAGGCATCGACTTTTGTTATGAGTGCGAGGATTTTCCCTGCGACTACCTGCACCCCTGGGCTGACCGGGCCGACAAGCTGCCGCACAACACCAAGGTGTTCAACCTCTGTTTGATCAAAAAAATGGGCCTGGAAAAGTGGGCACAAGAAAAGGCCAGCCAGGTGCGCCAGACCTATTTCCACAAGTGGTGGACCTTGGAGTAATTGAGGATCATAGATAGGGGCCTCCCTTGCGGGAGGCCTTGACTAATCTTAATGCGAAATGCGTCTAAGCCGTGTCGTCCAGCGGTGTGCTAGGCAAGATGCGGGCAAGTGAGTTCCACAGGCGTATATGGCAATACGCCGAGGAAACGAGCGCCGCCCGCAACGCTGCATAGCCGCCGCTGGTGGCGCGGCTCACTTGATTTTGCCCAAGTGCCTCAGGACCTTCTCCGGAGTGATGGGCAACTCATGGCAGCGGTAGCCGCAGGCCTGGTGCACCCCGTGGGCGATGGCCGGCGCGGTGGGGATGGCCAGGCCCTCGCCGGCCTCCTTGGCGCCGAAGGGCCCCTCGGGCTCATAAGTCTCCACGTCGGCGGATTCACCCGGCGGCATGTCCGCCGCGGTGGGCATCTTGTAGTCCAGGAAGGTGGTGTTTAAGGTGCGGCCGCTTTCGTCCATGATCAGGTCTTCCATCAGGGTGTAGCCCAGGCCCATCTGCACCGCGCCTTCAAGCTGGCCTTCCACCGCCATCTTGTTGATGGGCACCCCGCAGTCGTGCGCGGTGTACATCTTTTCCACCTCAACCAGGCCGGTGTCCTCATCCACCGCCACCTCGGCCACCTGGGCGCCGAAGGAAAAGGCCGGGCTGACCAGGCCCTTGTTGCGCGGGGTGTAATAGCCCCGGGCGGTCAGCGGCTCGCCCCGCCTGCCGCGGAGCGCCTTGTACACGCACTCGGCCAGGCTCATGGATTTCTTTGGGTTGGCGCGCACGAACACCTTGTCGTCTTCAAAGGCCACGTCGTGGATCTGGTTCAGGTCCAGTTCGGAGAACAGAATCGGGGCCAGCATGTCCTTGATCTTGCCCACCGCCTCGATGATGGCGTTGCCGTTCATCAGGGTGACCCGGGAGCCCCAGGTGCCCAGATCGGCCTTGGGCGTGGCGGCGGTGTCCATGGCGATCAGACGGATCTTTTCGACGCTGATGCCCAACTCGGCAGCCAGGATCTGGCGGAGCACCGTGTCCGGGCCCTGGCCGATGTCGCAGGCCATGGTGGCCAGTTGCGCGGTGCCGTCCTCGAACACCTTTACCTCGGCGGCGGAGAAGTTGTATTTGGTGTTGAACCAGTTGAACACCCCGCCGGAGATGAAGGAGAAGCAGCCGATGCCCAGGCCCTTGCCGGGCTCATTGGCTTTCTGCTTTTCGTCCCAA
>JANQFN010000594.1 GCA_028277825.1 Desulfarculaceae bacterium | reverse complement strand
CACCGGCTGGGCGATGTGCTGAAAGGGCAGATCAAAATAAGGCAGCACCTTCTTGGTGTGGCCCATGGCCTGGATCAGGAATTCGTCAAGGTGGTCCGGATGCAGATACAAGGGCCGCAGCCATTGGATGTCCTCGATGCGGTCCAATTCCCTAAGGAGCGCGGCCAGGTTGGGACCGCCGCTCAGGTCTTGCCCATAGGAGGTCAGGTCCTGGGCCACCAGGTTCAGCTCTTGGATGCCGGCGGCGGCCAACTGCTCCGCCTCGGCCAGGACGTCATCCATGGGTCGGGAACGCAAACGGCCCCGGATGGCGGGGATGGTGCAAAAGGAACAGGCGTGGGTGCAGCCGTCGGCCAGGCGCAGATAGGTCCAGCCCGGTCCGGTGGAAAGGGCCCGGGGGCTGTGGCTGGTAAAGATGCCCTGGGGCGGACTGATGGCCAGACGATTCTCCGGCGGCGCGTCAAGGTGTTCCAGCAGGCGGGGCAGCTCACCAGGAGAAATGAACAGGTCCACCTCGGGTAGCTCGGCTGCCAGCTTCTTGCCGTAGCGGCCCACCAGGCAGCCCACCACGGCCAAGGTCTGTCCGGGGAGTTTTTCCCCGGCCAGGGTCAGGGCGGCCTCAATGGCCTCATTGACCGCCGGTTCGGTGAAACCGCAGGTGTTGAGCAAGAGCAGGCCAGCGGCCTGGGCCTCGGGCTCCGCCCGCCAGCCGGACTCCAGCAGCATGCCAGCCAGGTGCTCGCCCTCCACCAGATTTTTAGCGCAGCCCAGGTTGACCAGATGAAAGCTCCGCTCAGCCACTAGAGCCATCCCTTTATAAGGTATAGATCGATCATGTGGCACATCCAGAGTCCAAAGGCAATGGTGCCCAGGCCCAGACCGGCCCGCAACCAGAGCGGCGCCGGTTTTCTGACCTGTTGGTCAAAGTCATCCGCCTCCCAGCCGCGGCCCCCGCGCAGCAGACTAACCGAGGCAAAGAAAACATAGCACTCTACGGCAAAGGGAGGAAAGCCCCCATAACCGGCCAGGGGCATGGCGAAGATTTTGGGCTCACTCAAGTAGGGAATGTTGTATACCCAGCGAGCCTCGGCCAGCCAATTCCAGGACTCCCAGAACACCCCGCAGATCAGGCCGGCCAGGAGCAGCCGCACAAAGGGAGAGAGATCGCCGCGCTCCCAATGGCGCATCAGGCTCTTGGCCCCGTAGCGATGATTGAGTGGCTCTAGGATAAACACCAATGCCCCCCAGACCAAAGGAAAAAACAAATTCGGCCACACCAAAGGCAACACCAACATCAAAATACCGGCGGTCAGGAAATATGAGTACCAAACACTTGTTGACCTTATTGGCCTAGTGTTTTTGCCCCAGGACACGCCATATACGGTTAAAACTTCGTAAGTCTCCAAAATACCTGGTAAAACCGTAGCGTAGGCAATAAAAGCTCCCGGCCAACGCATCCAAATTTCATGGGGAATACCCTGGTAATACCAGTTGTGTAAACGGAGATTCACCAATTCCCAGCCGAACCAGAAAAAAATCGAGGCCAGGCAGAGAACCCAAAAAGTTGCACCTCGGTTCACCAGCAGGCTGTTACCCGCCTTGGCCTGCACCACCGCGTCGGCCACCAGAATGTAACTCCACCAGGCGATTTGGTAGAACCAAATTCGCACCCACTCCACCCCGGCAACAGAACCCCACACGCCCAGGCCAAACATGGCCAGGCCTAGAAACCCGTGCCAGACGTGCTTTTTGGGGGGATGCATAGCTCTTTTTAACAAGTGCGCACAGAGGTGGGCAAGCCACCTTTTTGAGCCGGGATTATTTTAGCTGCGCCTATGCCTCTTTTTAGAGCCAATTTGGGTCGTTTCGGGCAAATCTGGCGGCTTCTGGCGGGGCTGGATGCCATGCTGTTCCATCCAGGCCAAAAGATCCGCCAAGGCCCGGCGGGCATGGGCGGTTCCGCGCTGTTTCTTGGGCATTTTTTGAGGTAGCGGTGGGAACAGGCCGAAATTGATGTTGCTGGGCTGGAAATGTTTGGCCGTAGTGTTCTGGAGATGGGTGATCAGGGCGCCCAGGGCTGTTGTGGGCGGAGGTGTGGCTATGGGCTCATTTTGCAATAAATTGGCAGCGTTATGCCCACAAAGCATGCCGCTGGTGGCTGATTCCACATAACCCTCCACCCCGGAGAGTTGGCCGGCGATGAACAGGTGGGGCGCGGCCTTGAGACGCAGGTCAGGCCCCAGGACCTTGGGTGCCTCCAAGAAGGTATTGCGGTGGATGGAGCCCAAACGGACGAATTCGGCCTGGGAGAGGCCGGGTATCATTCTAAAAACCTGTTTTTGCGCGCCATAGGTCAACTTGGTTTGAAACCCCACCATGTTCAAAAGGCTGCCTTCGCGGTTTTCCTTGCGCAGCTGCACCACAGCGAAGGGACGCTTGCCCGTGACCGGATCCTGCAGCCCCACCGGCTTCATGGGGCCGAACAATAGGGTTTTTTCACCCCGTGAGGCCATTACTTCTATAGGCAGGCAACCCTCAAAAAATTTAGGTGATTCAAAGGACTTCAGGGGAACTTGCTCCGCTGAGGTCAATGCCTCGAAAAAGGCCCGGTATTGGGCTTCATCCATGGGGCAATTGAGGTAATCTCCCTTGCCCGGCTCACCGTAACGATCCCCCCAAAAGGCGCGGGACATATCGACTGACTCCAGAGTCACGATCGGGGCTATTGCATCATAAAAATGCAAATGATCACTGCCTGTTATGTCGGAAAGCCTTTGGGCCAGCCCCTCGGTGGTCAGAGGGCCGGTGGCCACTACGGTCACCTGTTTTTCAGGCAGGCGATCCACCCGGGCGGTTTCCCGCGATATCAGGGGATGGTTGGTCACCTCCCGGTCCATAAAGGCGGCAAAGGCGCCTCGATCCACCGCCAGGGCCTTGCCGGCGCCCACCCTGGTGGCCTGGGCCGCTCTCATGACCACAGAGCCCATGATGGCTATCTCGGCCTTCAACAGGCCCACGGCGCTGGTGAGATCGGCCGAACGCAGGGAGTTGGAGCAGACCAGCTCTCCCAGCAAAGGGGATTCATGGGCCGGTGTATAATGATCGGGTTTCATTTCCACCAGGCGCACGGGCACGCCACGATCCGCAGCAGCCATGGCCGCTTCGCACCCGGCCAGACCGCCGCCTATGACAAGGAGTTCTGGGCCCATGTTCTGGATGCTACCAG
>JANQFN010000587.1 GCA_028277825.1 Desulfarculaceae bacterium | reverse complement strand
TAGGGGCTTTACGGTGGTGGGCGTAATCCAACGCACGCCCCAGGGCGGCATGCGGCCCTTTGAGATCAACCCCGGCATGATGATCCCCATCCACACTTCATTCCTATTCAAGAAGAACGACCAGGTGCAGGAGATCATCGCCCGTCTGGCGCCCGGGGCGCCGCGCATAGCCACCATGGCCAAGATTCAGCGCTACTTCGGGCGGCGCGAAAAAGGCATGCCCGTGGAGATCAGAAGCGCGGAGCAACTCATCAAGGAAATGGCCAAACAGAGCCAGCTTTTCACCATGCTGCTGGGGGCAATCGGCAGCATCTCCCTGTTGGTGGGCGGCATCGGGGTGATGAACGTGATGCTGGTGGCGGTGAGCGAGCGGCGCAAGGAGATCGGCATCCGCCGGGCCCTGGGCGCCCAGCGCATCGACATCCAGATGCAGTTTCTGGTGGAGTCGGTGGTGTTGTGCATGGTGGGCGGGCTCATCGGCATCCTCATCGGGGTGGGCACCGCCTACGTGCTCTCCCGGGTGAATAACTGGGTCTTTTTCGTGCCCACCATCGCCCTGGTCTTGGGCGTGGGGGTATCCAGCGGCATCGGCGTGTTCTTCGGGTTTTTCCCGGCCCGGCAGGCAGCGCACCTGGACCCCATCCTGGCCCTGAGGGACGAGTAGGCCAGAGGCAAAAGGAGCAGGCGTTTGAAGCCAGAGGCAAGCATCCTGCCACCCGGGGCCCGGCCCTGGGTCGTGTGCCTGGCCCTGCTTTTGTTTCTGGCCCTCAATCTATGGACGCTCAATGGCGGGCACCCGCCCGGCGGCGACTTCGCCCATTACATCAAGCACGCCCAGAACCTCCTGAGCGGCGGGGCCTATGGCTCCGGCGTGTTCATGCCCGGGGTGAGCGCGCACAATTACCCGCCGGGCTTCCCCCTGCTCATCGCCCCCATCCTGGCCTGGGCCGGGCCGGACCTGGTCCTGTTGAAGCTGCCCGCCATATTCATCTGGCCCCTGTGCGCCTGGCTCTGGGCTCTGATCGCCCGCCGCAGCCTGGGGGGCAAGACCGCGTTGTGGGTTTTTTTGTTTCTGCTGTTCGCGCCTTGGTTCTTTGTTTTCAAACAAAGCGTCCTGTCCGATGTGCCCTTCACCCTGTTGGCCACCGGCGGGCTCTGGGCCTTTTTGCACTACGACCAGGACGGGCGCCAGGCGGGCTGGCTGATCTGCTTTTTGGCTTTCATGGCCGCGGCCCTGTTGGTGCGCAGCGCCGGCCTGGCCCTGTGGGGCGCGGCCCTGGTTTTCCTGGTCTTGAGGCGGCGCGCCTGGGGCGCGGCGCTGCTGACCGTCGCCACGGGCCTGGCCGTGCTGGCGCTGCAAAAGCTCATGGCCGCCTCCACCGGCGGCTATCTGTTGTTGTTTCACGATCCGGTCTTCTACCTGACCCGCCTGGGGGGCATGCTGCCGGCCAAACTGGCCAAGGTGCTGGGGTTTTATTTTCCCTTGTTCCGGGGCGGTTACTGGCTCTTGGCCGGGGTGCAGGCCGCCGGCGGCCTGCTTTTGGCCGGTGTGGCCGCCTGGGGCTGGCTCAAGCTCCGGCGCCGGCAGGGCGGCTGGGACGTGATCGACGCCTTTTTGGTGTTGTATTTGCTGATGATCCTGCTGTGGCCCTTTAACGAGGGGCCCCGTTTCTACGCGCCGGTGGCCGGCCTGCTCCTGATCTACTTCCTGCAGGGTATGTTGAATTTTTTCGATACCATTTGGCGGCCCCAAAAGATCGCCCCCAAGGCCCTGCTCAATTACCTGCTGGTGGCCGGCCTGGCCTTGAACCTGTGCAACACGGCGCTGCTTTTCAATTATTCCGGTGACGCCTGTCTGCGCCCGCAGGACAGGCAGCTCCATGCCTGGGTGAAACAAAACCTGGGGCCTGAGGACCATTACCTGTACGTGAATCCCCGGGTGCTGGCCCTGTTCAGCGGAAGACTGGGCGACAAGTACTACTGGAATGAGACCCTGGCCCGACAGAGACCGCGTTTGGGTAAAAACGGGCTGGACTGGCTGATCCTGCGCAACCTTGAAGATCAAAAGGCCGTGGCCGCCGCGAAACAGTACCCAGGGCTGAAGCTGGTCTGGAGCAATGAGGCCTTCAGCGTGTTCAAATTGCGCGGAGATTAATCAAACGCGAGCAAGGGCTGAATTCAGATCAAAGTTTTCGCAGGGAAAGGTGGACAAAGTCCTGCCGGTTCCTTGTAGGGGCGGGGTTCATCCCCGCCCGTCTTGTTCCTAATGACGTTTAAGGGCGGGGATAAACCCCACCCCTACAAGGAATGAAATCTCTTCATGGCCCTCCCGGGCCTTAGCCCGGATATTTCACGAAGGCCGGCCGTCCGGCTGCGCCAGCCCAGCGCTGGCTATGTTGCCGGCTGCGCTCCAAGCTCGACGTAGCTTTGGCTAC
>JANQFN010000576.1 GCA_028277825.1 Desulfarculaceae bacterium | reverse complement strand
TCAGGCGCCGCCGCCAGATCGTGGACGCGGCGGTGGAGCTTTTCATCAAAAAGGGCTTTCACAAGACCACCACCCGCGAGATCGCCAAGGCGGCCGGCTTTTCCATCGGCACCCTGTATGAATACGTCACCTCCAAGGAGGACGTGCTCTATTTGGTCTGCCAGGCCATCCACCAAGAGATGGAGGGGCACCTCAAAAAGCGCCTGCAGCATGGGGTGGACGGCGCCCGCGACCTGCGCGCGGCCATTGGCTCCTATATCACGGTCTGTGACCAGATGAGTGACCACATCCTCTTGATCTACCAGGAGACCAAAAGCCTGCCTCATGCCAGCCGCGGCTTCGTGCTGGAGCACGAACTGCGCATAACCGGTGTGTTCCGGGATCTGTTGGCTCGGGGGGTGGAGGACTTTTCCCTCAGGCCGCTGAACCAGCGGGAGATGGAGCTGGTGGCGCACAACATCATGGTATCGGGGCACATGTGGGCCTTTAGGCGTTGGGCCCTGGCCAAGTCCTTTTCCCTGGAACGATACATTGAATTGCAAAGCGACCACCTCTTGGGCGAAGTGGTCTAGCCGGCAATATTTGGGGAGCAAGCATGAGCGCCAAGATCAAACCCTACGTACCCGTCAACCCGGTGCGCGCGGTCACCGCTGCCTCCTTGTTCGACGGCCACGACGCGGCCATAAACATCATCCGCCGCATTTTGCAGATGACCGGCGTGGAGGTGATTCACCTGGCCCACAACCGGGCGGTGAGCGACATCGTGGAGGCCGCCATTCAGGAGGACGTACAGGCGGTGTGCGTGAGCTGCTACCAGGGCGGGCACATGGAGTTTTTCAAGTACATCGTGGACCTGCTCAATGAAGCCGGCCGGGACGACATCCTGGTCTTCGGCGGCGGCGGCGGGGTGATCGTGCCCGAGGAAATCCAGGAGCTGATGGACTACGGCGTCACCCGGGTCTATTCGCCGGATGACGGACAAAGCATGGGCCTGCAGGGCATCGTCAACGACGTGG
The DNA here is from genome assembly GCA_028277825.1 of Desulfarculaceae bacterium. Lineage (GTDB taxonomy): Bacteria > Desulfobacterota > Desulfarculia > Desulfarculales > Desulfarculaceae > Desulfoferula. The sequence goes on along the minus strand of JANQFN010000576.1, from coordinate 3,051 downwards.
TGGCCAAAATGGATGAACTGTCCGGCGCCATGAAGGGCGAGGTTGATTTGAGCGAGCTGTCGCCGGAGCACCCCGAGGTGGTGGCGCGCACCATCAGCCTGGTGGAAAAGGCCGCCCTGGCAGGGGAGGGCATCAATGATTGGCGCGTCCGCCTGGAGGAGAAGTTAGCCGGCCGCAGGGTTCCGGTGGTGGGCATCACTGGCACCGGCGGGTCGGGCAAGTCCTCGCTCACCGACGAGATCCTGCTCCGCTTTTTGCACGACTTCCCGGAAAAGAAGATCGCCGTGGCCAGCGTGGACCCCACCCGCCGTAAAAGCGGCGGCGCCCTGTTGGGCGACCGCATCCGCATGAACAGCCTGGACCACCCCAACATCTATCTGCGCTCCCTGGCCACCCGGGGCTCCTCCATGGAGATCAGCCGGGCCCTGGGCGACGTGATCACCGTGTGCCAGGCTGCGGGCTATGACCTGGTCTTGGCCGAGACCGCGGGCATCGGCCAGGGCGACGCCGCGGTGGTGGATGTGGCCGACCTGAGCCTCTACGTGATGACCTCGGAGTTCGGCGCGGCCAGCCAGTTGGAAAAAATCGACATGCTGGACTTCGCCGACCTGGTGGCGGTGAACAAGTTCGAGCGGCGAGGCTCTGAAGACGCTCTGCGCGACGTGCGCAAGCAGATGCAACGCAACGCCGACGCCTGGGACATGGACACCCGGGACATGCCGGTGTACGGCACCATTGCGAGCAAATTCAACGACGACGGGGTCACCGCCCTGTATCTGGCGCTGTTGGAGGAGATCAAGGACAAGACCGGAGTGGTGTTTGACAGCCCCCGGCCGCCTATGGACATAAAGCACTCCACCAGCCGCACCATCATCGTGCCGCCGGAGCGCATCCGCTATCTGGCCCAGATCAGCGAGGCCCTGGAGGACTACCACGCACGCACCAAGCAGCAGGCCGCCCTGGTGCGCAAGGTGTGGCAGATGAAGAACACCCACGACTCACTGAGCGAGACCTGGCGCGGGGAGACCGGCCTGGAGCCGGCCCTGGAGAAGCTGCGGGCTGAGGTGCACCGTTTGGAAGAGGGCTTCGGCGAGGACACCCATCGCCTGTTGGCGGACTGGCCCAAGATGCAAAAGGACTACTCGGGCCGTGAGTACGTGTATTCGGTGCGCGACCGCAAGATCAGCGTGCCCTTGACCACACGCACCCTCTCAGGCAGCGAGGTGCCCAAAGTCTGTTTGCCCACCTGGCAGGACCCGGGCGAGGTCTATTCCTGGCTCAGGAGCGAAAACGTGCCGGGCCGCTTCCCCTACACCGCCGGGGTGTTCCCCTTCAAGCGCCTGGACGAAGACCCCACCCGCATGTTCGCCGGAGAGGGCGACCCTTTTCGCACCAACCGCCGCTTCAAGCTGCTTTCGGCCGACGCCAAGGCCGCGCGCCTGTCCACCGCCTTTGACTCGGTCACCCTCTACGGCTGGGACCCGGATGTGCGCCCGGACATGTATGGTAAGGTGGGCAACTCCGGGGTCTCCATCTGCACCCTGGATGACATGAAGGTGCTCTACGACGGCTTCGACCTGGTGGACCCCAACACCAGCGTGTCCATGACCATCAACGGGCCGGCGCCCATCATGCTGGCCTTTTTCTTCAACACCGCCATCGACCAGCAGGTGGCGCGCTTCCAGAATGAAAACGGCCGCGAGCCCGATGCCGGCGAGCTCATGCGCATCAAGGACATGGTGCTCAAAAACGTGCGCGGCACCGTGCAGGCTGACATCCTCAAGGAAGACCAGGGCCAGAACACCTGCATCTTCTCCATCGAGTTTGCCTTGCGTATGATGGGCGACATCCAGCAGTTTTTCATCGACAAAGAGGTCTCCAACTTCTACAGCGTATCCATCAGCGGCTATCACATCGCCGAGGCCGGGGCCAACCCCATCAGCCAACTGGCCTTCACCCTGGCCAACGGCTTCACCTACGTGGAGTACTACCTTTCCCGGGGCATGCACATCGACGACTTCGCGCCCAACTTGAGCTTCTTTTTCAGCAACGGCATGGACGCCGAGTACACCGTGATCGGCCGGGTGGCCCGCCGCATCTGGGCCGTGGCCATGCGCGAACTGTACGAGGGCGACCCGCGCAGCCAGATGCTCAAGTATCACATCCAGACCTCGGGCAGATCCTTGCATTCCCAGGAGATCCAATTCAACGACATCCGCACCACCTTGCAGGCGTTGTGCGCCATTTACGACAACTGCAATTCCCTGCACACCAATGCCTATGACGAGGCCATCACCACCCCCACCGAGGAATCAGTCAGGCGCGCTCTGGCCATCCAGCGCATCATCAACCAGGAGTGGGGTCTGGCCAAGAACGAGAATCCCCTGCAAGGCGCCTTCATCGTCTCCGAGCTGACCGACCTGGTGGAAGAGGCCGTGCTCGAGGAATTCAACCGGCTCACCACCCGGGGCGGGGTCTTGGGCGCCATGGAGACCGGGTACCAGCGCTCCAAGATCCAGGAAGAATCCATCTACTACGAGATGCTCAAACACTCGGGCGAGCTGCCCATCGTGGGGGTGAACACCTTCCTGAACCCCAACGCTGGGCCCATCGGCGAGACCGTGGTGGAGCTGGCCCGGGCCACGGAAGAGGAAAAGCAGTCGCAAATAGCCCGCCTGGCCGAGTTCCATGAGCGCCACGCCGAGGAAGCGCCGGCCGCGCTCAAGCGTTTGCAGGACGTGGCCCTACAAGGCGGCAACATCTTCGCCGAGTTGATGGAGACCGTGAAGGTCTGCTCCCTGGGGCAGATCACCAGGGCCCTGTATGACGTGGGCGGCCAGTTTAGGAGGGGGATGTAGCGCAGCCCGATAGAAAGCATGATGGTACCCAGTCCGCGTTTGCTATGGGCCGGGCGCTGATGTTAATGGGGACGGGGGAAAATGTAGAAATAGCGTAGCGACTGTTTTTCGCGTCAAGCGTAATTTGGTTTCCAGGTGGTTTCGTTTGCTGCCATGGAGTTTAGGATGACCAGCATTTTTCTCATTGCAGCGG
>JANQFN010000569.1 GCA_028277825.1 Desulfarculaceae bacterium | reverse complement strand
GCCGGCCTTAGACCAGCCCTACTGGCAGGGCGGGCCCAGTTCCTTGGCCTTGAAGACCCTCAGGACCTTCATGTAGTACTTGGCCCCATAGGGGTTTTTAGGCGCGGCCACGGTCTCGGTGAGCACCGCGTCGTTGCGCATACAGTTGTCCTTAGGGCAGATCCAGACCTTGCCGTAGGGACCGTCGTAGCTGATGCCCTTCAGGGCGGCGGCGATCTTCTGCGGGTCGGTGCTGCCGGCCTTCTCGATGGCGTTGAACAGGTTCATGGCGCCCACGTAGCTGTGCGCGGCGGCATCGCAGGGAATGGCGTTGTACAGCTTGTGATAGCGCATGTTCCAGTCCTTGGCCTTGGCCTTGTAGCCCTTGAAGTTCTCCAGGTCCCAGGCGTAGTCGCTGGCCCCGAAGATGCCCACGCCGGCCGCACCCGCGTTCTCCAGGTCCACCGCGCCGGGAGCGGCGCCGGAGACCAGGCGGCAGGTCTTCATCAAGCCGAACTCGGTGGCCTGCTTCATGAAGCGGGGGATGACGTCGGTGATCAGGGCGATGTAGATGCCGTCGGCGCCCGAGGCCTTGATCTTGGAGATGTAGGTGGACCAGTTCTTGGTCTTGATGGGGGCGCGGTCAAAGTCCGGGTTGACCACCTTGATGTTGTTCTTCTTGGCCAGGGCGATGAAGCGCTTGGCCGCGTCATGCCCCCAGGAATAGTCGTGCACCAGTACGTAGTACTTGCGCTTCATCAAATCCGGCGTGGCCACGATGCCGGCCACGTTGCCCACCGCGGTCTGGTCGTTGGCCAACTGCCCGCTTCTAAAGACCAGCGGGTTGAGGCCGTAGAACTTGGTGGTCATCACGTGAGTGGACAAAAAAGGCACGTTGAGCTTGCCGATGTTCTTGGCCAGGGCCAGACCCACGCCGGAGCTGAACACGCCCACCAGGGCCACGGCCTTGTCCTGGAACACCAGTTTTTCCGCCTTGGAGACCGCCACCGCGGGCTTGACCCGGGTGTCTTCCACGATGAGCTTGATGGGCCGGCCCAGGATGGTCTTCTTGTCCTTGGCGGCCATGTCGATGCCGTTCTTCATCTCCTTGCCGCCGTTGGCCACGATGCTGGTCAAGGGCACCAGTACACCGATTTTGACCGGATCGGCGGCCAGGGCGGGCAGCGCCACAGCCAAGGCCAGCAATACGCTGAGCGAAATGACCAGAAAACGTTTCATGTACTCCCCTCCTCGTTAAGGAACCCCTGCGCGGAGGCCGCTGCATGGGGCCAACCAAAGGCTCCGGCGGCGGCGTCCGCCAACTAAAATCCCTAAACACCCGCTGCGGGGAGAATAGACACGGGTGAGCGCTCAAAGATGGGCTCCCCCTCCGGCCGGCGTCATGTGGTCTTATGGAATCGCCTGACTCCTTTCCCCCTCTAAAAGTTAGGGCCGCTTATTAGCCCGGACATTTCACGAAGGATGAACATCCGGCTTCGCCAGCCACCCGCAAACGGTGTTGCTGGCTGCGCTCGGTCCTCAACGTAGTTTCAGCTACGTCTTCGTCCCTCGCTTGCCAGGCGCCTTGTTTGCCGGCGGCTGGCTGTGCCGGGTTGGGGCACAAACTGTACTTTGGTAACCGTGATGCTCTTCTCATAACAACCCGATGAGTACTGTTTGACGCGATAATGCTGTCCAACCTTCGTGAAATGTCCGGGCTTGCGGCCCGTTTCCCCTCTCTTATTCCTTTTCGGGTACCACCTGGTCCAACAACTCCACCAGGTCGTATACCTTCATGTCGCTGCCGATGCGCTGGGCGCCGGCGTTCAGGTTGAAGTGGCAAAAAGGGCAGGTGGAGGCCATGTTCTGGGCCCCGGTTTCCATGCCCTCAGCGATGCGCAGGCCGGCGTTCTTAGTGGCCCAGTCGCCGAAGCCGGTCATCACCCCGCCGCCGCCGCCGCAGCAGAAAGAGTTGCCCCGGTTGCGCTCCATCTCCACGAAATCCATGCCCGGGATGGCCTCCAGCAGTTCGCGGGGCTCCTCGTAGAGGCAGTCCTCTTCGCTCATGTCCACATAGGCCCCTTCCCAGAGCTGGCTGCCGTCCTCATCCACCTCGAAGCGGTTCAGATGGCGGCCGATGTGGCAGGGGTCGTGGTAGGTGATCTTCATGGCCAGCTCGCCTTCCAGGGGCAGCTTGCCGTCGGTGTGGAGCTCATGCAGGTACTTGACGGTGTGCACCACCCGGATGCCGTCCATCATCTCCTCATAGGCGTCGGAGAGGATGTAGTCCTTCTTGATGGCCCGGTAGCAGCCGGCGCAGGAGGTGACGATGGTCTCCACGCCCTGGTCGGTATGCAGCTTCTGAAAAAGCTCCAGGTTGTGCGTGGCCAGCCGTTTGAACTCCTCGGCGTCGCCCAGGCGCATGGCGGTGGAGCCGCAGCAGACCTCGTCCTGGCCCAGGATGCCGAAGTCCAAATCCAGCTTCTGGAACAGGTTGGCCGTCGCGGTGGGGATGGGCCGGGCCTGCTGGTTCAGGGCGCCGGTGCAACCCACATAGAACAAAACCGGGGCCGGCTGCTTCATGATGTTCTTGATGGGCTTTTTGGCCTTCTTGAAGGGCCGGGTCCAGTCGGTCCTCAGCCGCCGGGGCCCCTGGTAGGGGTTGTTGTAGTTTTTCAGCGACTGGGTCAGGTTCTTGTGCGGGGGCAGGGGCCCGGCGCCGGCCTCCACCGCCTTGCGGCGCATGGCCTCGAATATTTCCGGTATCACCGGCTTGTGGTCAAGCTGGCACTGATTCTGGCAGCCGCCACAGATGGTGCAGCGGTAGATGTCTCCCACCAGCTCCTCGTCCAGCTCCAGGGCGCCCTCCAGGATGCCCCGGGCAAAGGCGATCTTGCCCTTAGATGACATATTGCCCTCAAAACCGAACTCGGTGCCCGAGGGGCAGATGGGCTTGGCTGTGGCCGGCGGGCCGAAGTCATAGGCGACCTTGCAGGTTCCGCAGGCGGTGCAGCGCCAGATGAAATGCTCCAGGTCTTCCAGGCTGGAAATATCCCACTTCATGCTCATCACCTATATTCCAAGCTTGCCGGGGTTCATGATGTCGTTGGGGTCCAACATTCGTTTCACGCGTTTTAAGAGCATCAGATACCCCGGATCGGCGCGCAGGTTGATCTCCTTGGCAAAGTCCACCGGCGGCTTGTAAGGGATGCCGCCCTCGTCCAAATCCACCCGCAAACACTCCACGATGGCTTGGCGGGCGTTCTCGGTCTCTTCGGGATTCTGCTTGTTGAAGGGGATCATGGCCCTAAGCATGCCGTAGTGCACCCCGCGGTACATGCTCATGCGCACGCTGGGCGAAAGGTTGTGCCCGATCAGGGTCTCCTTCCAGCGGGCGTAGACCGGGGCCCATTTCTTGGCCGGGGTGAAGGTGCCCGGCCAGGAGATGCCCGCCCCCCCCTGCTTGCAGTAGTTCTTGGTGGAGCCCACCACCTGGCTGGGCAGCTCGGTGCGGCCACGCAAGGCCTCCTCGGGGTAGTGGGTAACCTGCAGGCTGGTGCCCTTGGCTTGCTCTTCGGCGACCACCTTTTCCCAGATCTCGATGCGGGCGTCGCGCTCGGCCTCGCTCCAGGAGAAGGTGGTGGCGTAGCTGTTCCACTCCGCCTCGCCCTCGGGCTTGGGGGTGTAGGGGTAGGGGATCGGCACCTGGGAGAGCCACCAGGAAACCGCGGTGATGTCGTCGCAGATCTCGTAGTTGCTCAGATTGAACATGTAGGAATACATGTCCTCGGTGGTGTCGCAGGAAACGGTGAAGATCTTCAGGATGGGCGGCGCCGGGTGCACGTTGATACCCAGCTTGGTTACCACCCCGGTGCTGCCCAGCCAGCCCTTGAACAGGCCGTCCAGTTTGGGCAGCGGCAGGGTGGAATGCCAGGCGTCTTTCTGGATGGCGCAGGAGCCCACCCGCACCAGCTCGCCGGTGGGCAAGACCACCTCCATGGAGGTG
>JANQFN010000555.1 GCA_028277825.1 Desulfarculaceae bacterium | reverse complement strand
GGCCTGGAGTTCAGCCACCACCACATCGACGACTACCGCTTCGCCGCCACCACCTGGCGGACCTCGACCCAGTTCAAGTGGTAGAAAAATAGCGCATACGCGCTTAGCTCAAAAAGCACAGGCCGCCCGGGGATAGTCCCCGGGCTGCTTTTTTGCAGCCCGTGCCGTGCTAACCTAAGTAAAAGGAAACAATCGCAACAGGGCAAATATCCCCGCCATCCGGGAGGCAACACATGGAGCTAGAGCAGTATTTCGAAAACGCAAAGGGCATGGGCGTACTGGCCACGGCCGACAGCGAAGGCAAGGTTGACGCCGCGGTATACTCGCGGCCCCACTTCATGGACGCCGGCATTGTGGCCTTCATCATGCCCCACCGCCTGACCCATCACAATCTCCAGTCCAACCCTCACGCGGCCTATCTTTTTGCCGAGGAGAGTTCCCAGACCAAGGGCACACGCCTGTTCCTCACCAAAATAAAGGAGGAGCAGGACCCGGAGCTGATCGCCAAGCTGCGGCGGGGACGCCACGGCAAGGAGGACACCCAGCGCTTTCTGGTGTATTTCAAAATCGACAAGGTGCTGCCCTTGATCGGGGCCGGGGAGGATGGTTAGTCCCTATAAGGTTCTGGCCTTTACGATGGTCCCGGACCAAGCATAGATCTCATTGCCCCAAAGTGATCGAATACTTTGGGGCTTTTCTTCTTATCGATCCCCTCCCACCTGCTCCAAATTGATGCCCTTGGTCTCGATGCGGAAGGCCCAGGTGATCAACGCCCCCAACAGGGAGGTGCCCACCAGGATGAACAGCAGGGTCTGGGTGCCGATGTCCTTGATCAACAGAGGAAACAAAAAGGCGGTGAGCACCGCCCCTGTCTTGGCCAAGGAGGCGGCCAGGCCGGCGCCTTGGCCGCGTAGCGAGGTGGGGAAAACCTCGCCCGAGATGAGGTAGGTCATGGCGTTGGGGCCCAGGTTGGTCATGAAGGAAAACAGCATGAAGCCGCCGAAGATCAACAGCATCCTGGCCGGCCCGCCGAAGCTCAGGGCAATGGCGGCCATGAACAGGCCCAGGGCGCAGCCCATGAAGCCCAAGAGCTGTAGGCGTATGCGGCCGATCTTGTCGGCCAACAACAGGGCGCAGACGATGCCGGCCAACAGCAGCAGGTCGATGAAGGCGGCGCCCTTGGCGGCCAGCACATCGTTGTGAATCACCATGCTGAGGTTGTGGGCGTATTTGGTCTTGGCCCCAATCACCGCCGCCAGAATGGTGGGGGTGAAGATGCCAATGCCGTAAGTGCCCAGGTCCTGCAGGAACCAGGGCAGCGACGCCAGGATGGTGGCTCGGCGGTGCTGGGCTGAAAACAGGGCCCGCCAACTCTTGCCGGAGGTGGAGCGGGGCTGACCGGCAGTCTGGCCGGCATAGTCCAACCGCACCTCTTTGGGGTAGGGCGGCACCCGCCGCAAAAGCCGCTGGGTGGCCCGCTCCGCCTCGGCGATTTGGCCGCGGGCGGCCAGCCACTGTCCGCTCTGGGGGATGAAAAAGCGCCCGATGAGCACCAAAAGGGCCGGGATGATGGCAGTGGCGTACATCCAACGCCAGGCCCCCAAATGGGCACTGGCGTGCAGGATGAAATAGCCCACCGCGGTGCCGGCCAAAGCGCCCACCGCCTGGAAGCCGAAGGCACCCAACACCAGCCGGCCCCGTTGGGCACTGGGGATGCTCTCGGAGATGATCATGTGGGCGGTGGGATAGTCGCAGCCCAGGGCGGTGCCCATGATGAACAAAAAGACCACCAGCAGGGTGAAGTTGGGCGAAAACACCACCAGCACCAGGCTCAGGGTGAAGATGATCATCTCCACGATGAACATGGTCTTGCGTCCGTAGCGGTCCGAAAGCCCTCCCAAACTCCAGGCCCCCACCAGGATGCCGAACAGGGCGGCGGCGCTGACCGCACCCTTTTCCACCGCGCTGAGGCCGAACTCCCTGACGATCAGGGGCAGGGCCACGCCGGTCATGAACACCACCAGGCCCTCGAAGAACTTGCCCGCCGAGGCCAGGCCCCAGATGAGCCACTGCATGTTGGTCAGGGGGGCATCCCGGCTGATGGTGCCGTCGGCCCAGCGGGGCAGTTCGTCAATGTAGTCCTGAACCGTCTTGCCGCCGCGCCGCCTCGCCTCTGGGGTGCTGGCAGCCGGGTCATTTGGGGTCACAGGGGCCTCCTGCGGGATCGGGATTTCGAGCACTGCGGTTTGGTGCGCGCTACCTCTTAAGCATAACCCAACCCACAGACTTTTTTATTTTGCTTGCACCGGTTTTCCCATTATGCTCTCCGGCCGCGTCGGGGATTTGTTACAAAGCGGTGAATCCAGCCTCGGCTTGGCAGCAGGCCCCATAGACCTTAATATTGTCTATAGGGCAATAATTTTTCCCTGCCTGGCGGAGGAACCGGTGGAAGCCCTGCAAAACAGAATCTACCTGGCGGCGATGTTAGTGCTGCTGTTGATCAGCGCGGCCTGCGCCACCAACCCGGTGACCGGCGAGCAGCAGTTGGCCATGATGTCCGAGGCCGACGAGGTGGCCCTGGGCAAACAGGCCTACCCCCAGGCCATCCAGCAATACCAGGGTCCCCCGCCCCAGGACCCGGAACTGCAGCGCTACGTAAGCAAGGTGGGCGACAAGCTGGCCCGGGTGAGCCACCGGCCGCACCTGCCCTGGGAGTTCATCGTGGTCAACTCCGATGAGATCAACGCCTTTGCCCTGCCCGGGGGCAAGGTGGCCATCACCCGGGGACTGTTGACCCGCTTTGATTCCGAGGACGAACTGGCCTATGTGTTGGGTCATGAGATCGGCCACGCCACCGCCCGCCACCACGTGTCGCAGCATGCCCGCTCATCCTTGATGAGCCTGGGGGTGCTGGGGGTGGGCATCGCCCTGGGCGGCAGCGGCTGGGGCGGGGTGGCCCAGCAGGCCGCGGGCACCGTCGGCGGTCTGACCCTGTTGTCCTACTCCCGCGACCAGGAGCGCCAGGCCGACGACCTGGGCAGCGAGTACATGATCAAGGCGGGCTACAACCCCAAGGCCCAGCTGGAGGTGATGCAGCTGTTCGAGAACCTCAGAACCAGCGAGCCCTCTTTCGTGGAGACCCTGTTGGCCACCCACCCGATGGATTCGGAGCGCATCGCCAACGCCAAGGCCCGCCTGGCCAAACTGCCGGCCTCGATCACCTCCCGGCCCTTGAAGACCAAGGCCTTTGAACAGGCCATGGCCACCCAGCGCAAAAGGGCCCCGGCCTACCGGGAGGCTGTCCAGGGCGACAAGGTCCTGCAGGCCAAACGCTACTCCGTGGCTGCCCGGCACTACGCCAAGGCCAGCAAATTGTATGGCGGCGACGGCATCTTCGACACCAAGCGGGCTGTGGCCCTGTGGCAGGGGGGCCAGCGCAATCAGGCCCTGAAGGCTGCCGGCCGGGGGGCCTACCTCAGCCCGGGCCTGCTCTTGACCCAAAACGTCAAGGCCCAACTCAACGCCAAGGCCAAGCACTGGCTGCCCGCGGCCGAAGGCTTTGAGGGCATGACCGTGATCGTGCCCCAAAGCGCCGAGTTGCAGCTCTATGCCGGCTACTGCTATGAGCAGGCGGGCAAAAACCAACAGGCCGCGCAGCGCTACCGCCGGGCCATGCGCCTGGACCCCTACGGCAAATACGGCCAGACCGCCTCCCAGCGGCTCAGGGAGCTGCCGGGGTATTAGGGCCAAACAATCATGTCAACGTAGCGATTCAACCCGTGAGCCACATTCGATTAGTGATAAAAAACCTGTTGAACTCCGGTAAGTCACTGGAGGCATAGCGAGCAAGAGGAGTTAGTAGGGAGATGGG
>JANQFN010000073.1 GCA_028277825.1 Desulfarculaceae bacterium | reverse complement strand
GGCCCCATCTCCTTTGACAACACCGAACTGGATGACCTGGTGATCTTGCGCAGCGACGGTTCGCCCACCTACCACCTGGCCGTGGTGGTGGATGACATCGACATGGGAATCAGCCACGTGATCCGCGGCGACGATCACGTCAACAACACCCCGCGCCAGATATTGCTCTACCAGGCTCTGGACGCACCCCTGCCCCAGTTCGCCCACGTGCCCATGATCCTGGGCAAGGACAAGACCAAGCTCTCCAAGCGCCACGGCGCCACCGCGGTTATGGATTATGAGGCCATGGGTTATCTGCCCGAGGCCATGCTCAACGCCCTGGCCCGCCTGGGCTGGTCTCACGGCGACCAGGAGATGTTCAGCCGTGAGGAGTTGATCGAATATTTCGGCCCGGATTCGGTGGGCAAGAGCGCGGCGGTGTTTGACACCGACAAGCTGCTGCGCCTGAACCAGCGCTATATCCAGGAGGCGGATACCGGACGCCTGGCCGAGCTCATGGGCCCCTTTTTGGCCCAGCGGGGCATCCAGGCCCCGGACCAGACCATGCTCCTGGCCTGCCTGCCCGAGCTGACTCCAAGGGCCAAGACCCTGTTGGAGTTGGCCGACTGGGCCGAGCCTTTCCTGGTGAATGAACCTGAGATGGACCCCAAGGCGGTGAAGAAGTTTTTGGGGCCAGAGCGGGCGCCGGTTTTGGAAAGGGTGTTGGCCCGGGTGGAAGAGATGGGCACCAATGACCCCGAAGCCCTGCAGGAGGCCTTCCGCCAATTGGGAGAAGAAATGGACTTGAAGATGAAAAACGTGGCCCAGCCGGTGCGGGTGGCGCTCACCGGCCGCACCTTCAGCCCGGGCATTTTCGAGGTGATGAACATCCTTGGCGATGAGCAAACCAAGGCTCGGCTCAACCGTGCCCTGAAAATCGCAAAGAGCTAGGATTTTTTACAAATGCCCCTTGACGCAAAGCTGATTCTTCTATAAATGAATAACCTCTGGTGGCGGATCGTCTAATGGCAGGACTGCAGACTCTGGATCTGCCTATCTAGGTTCGAATCCTAGTCCGCCAGCCATATTTACATATGTATTAGCGCGGTCCCATCGTCTAGTGGTCTAGGATATCGGCCTCTCACGCCGAAGACACGGGTTCGAGTCCCGTTGGGACTGCCAAGTCTAAGTGTGAAAGACCCTGCTCATCCAAATCGGTTGTGGCGGGGTCTTTCTTTTGTGGGATAGATGGCGGGAAATACTCTACTTTTAGTTTTTCTTCATGGACTATGATTGATGAAATGAATCCTTGTAGGAACTGTCTGATTTGCCGTGGTTCAGCCTTGGTTCTGAAAAAGTTGAGTGTTTCCTGAAGTTCAGCGTATTGTTCTTCTGACAGATTGAAATCCTCTACCGACGAAAACTGCTGAAGCTTTCTCTCTGATTCGCTTTTTCGCAGAGTAAGCCTGTCCTCTTCCTCCTTTAGAGATTTAAGCCTTTCCGCCACAAGAGCCATTTCAAGTTGGCCAGATTCAAGGCCCTCAAAGTAAACTATTTTTTTGTCCTCAATTTCCTGGAGACCTTTGTTAATTGCTCTCAGACTGCTTTCAACCTCCTTTTGCTCCGACTTCACTGATTCATCAATAAGAGTTTTATACTTCTTCAAATTGGATTGCGAAAAAATGTCATCAAGAATTGCCGAGACAATTACGTCATCGATTTGATCTCCTCTCAAAGATCTATTGTCACACCCGGTCTTTCCTTGGTTTTTTCTTGTATTGCAATGGTAGTAGGGATATTTACCCCTATAATATGCTCCAATAACATATGGTGCTCCGCATTGAGCGCAAACCATCAATCCTGATAGAAGCTGGTCAGATGATTTTCTGGGAGTCCTGAACTGCCTTTTTTTCATTTTGTTTTTAACAGCGTTAAATATGTCTTCATCTACGATTTGAGGAACAGGGATTTTAATCCATTCAGACCGGTCTTTTTCTTGCCTAAAATCGATTTTCTTTCCTAGTTCTTTACGCTTTCTGGTATTGAAATAATGTGTGCCTGCATAGCATCTTCTTCTCAGGATATCTGAAAGGCTACTTTTAGCCCATTCGTTCCTGCGCCTGGGTTTATATCCTTCAGAGTTCAACCGGTCTACGATTTCGTTATATTTATATCCCTCATAGTGCATTTGGTATATTATGCGGACAGCCTCAGCCTCTTTTGGCTCAATCTCCCATGTGGTTTTGGTGGTATTTCCAAATGGAACTTTTTTCAGTTTATAACCATAAGGTGCTGGCCCTCCGCAGTGGAATCCTTGTTGGGCTGTTTCCTTTAATCCCCTCATGCTTTCTTTACTGAGTATTTCACAGTAATAGCTATCAATTAATTCAATCATTCCTTCCAGAATTCTACCCTCGGGGGTATCATCGATTGGCTCTGATATGCTGATTACTCTTATGCCCTGTTTGGATAACAGTTTTTTGTATACAACACTGTCAAGTCTATTCCGTGCAAACCTGCTAAGTTTCCAAACAAGTATGGCGGATACTGAACCGCCCCGGTTTTTCCGGAGGCTATTTTATTTGAGTCAGGCCACCATGGCCTGGGTTCCTTGAGTTTGATAATACGCCTGTTCCATCTCCGCAGGTGGAATATTTCCGATAGGCTCCAAAAGACGCCGGTTGTTAAACCAGTCCACCCACTCCAGGGTGGCCAGTTCCACTGCCTCCAGGTTGCGCCAAGGCCCACGATTCCTGATCACCTCGGTCTTGTACAAGCCGATCACTGATTCGGCCATGGCGTTGTCGTAGGAGTCCCCCACGCTTCCCACCGAGGGCTTGATGCCGGCATCGTCCAGGCGTTCGCTATAACGTATGGATAGGTACTGGGAGCCGTGGTCGCTGTGGTGAATCAGACCGCAGGTGTTGCCGCGAGCCCAAAGCGCCTGCTCCAGAGCGTCCAGGACCAGGTCGGTTTTCAATGAGCCGGAAGCCCGCCAGCCCACGATCATGCGGGCGAAGACATCGATAACAAAGGCTACGTAAGCGAAACCAAGCCAGGTCGCCACGTAGGTCAAATCGGCCACCCACAGTTGGTTGGGACGGCTGGCGGTGAAATCGCGATTAACCAAGTCGGCGGGCCGGGAGGCTTCATCATCGGAAATGGTGGTTTTGTGCTTCTTGCCCCTAATGGCTCCCTTCAAGCCCATATCCCGCATCAGGCGCTCCACCGTGCACCGTGCCACCTCGATCTCCTCACGGTTGAGTTGCCGCCATACCTTGCGCGCACCATAGACCTGGAAATTGTCATCCCAAACTCGCTGGATTGCAGGACGCAAGACCGCGTCTCGTTTTGCACGCTCGGGCAACCGCCCGGGATCAGCCTGCCGAGCCTTGTGTTCATAGTAGGTCGACGAGGCGACCGGCAGCACCCTGCAGATCGGCTCGACCCCGTGACCCTGGCGAAGGGCGTCGATGAAAAAAACCATCATTTCGGTCGGCGGTCGAGCTCCGCCTGGGCGAAATATGCCGACGCCTTGCGAAGGATCTCGTTGGCCCGCCGTAGTTCTCGGTTTTCGCGTTTGAGCTGCTTTAGCTCTTCTCGCTCATCGTTGGTCAGCCCAGGCCGAAGACCCTGGTCGCGCTCGGCCTGACGCAGCCAGCTCCTGAGAGTCTCGCCGGTGCAACCTATCTTGACAGCAATCGAGCTGATGGCCTTCCATTGGGACGGGTACTCATCCTGGTGCTCCAAGAGCATCCGCACCGCCCGCTCCTTAACCTCTGGGGAATATCTGATTCGCTTGGACATGACCCCATCCTCTCAAGTAATGGAGTCTCCGGCAATCCCGGGGCGGTTCATCTCTCGCAGATGCCGTTGGTCTGGGGGTGCTTGGCCTTGGTCTTGGTGTGGTCGATATCATTGAGAGCCAGCAAGAGCTGGTATTCATGCCGGTCCGGCCTGCCGCAGAATTCGGTGCCCCGGTCGGTCAGCACCCGCAACAAAGGGATGCCCTGCTCCTCGAAAAAGGGTATCACCCGGTCGTTGAGCATGTCGGCGGCATTGATGGGATGCTTGGTGGTGTAGAGCTTGGCAAAGCCCACCGCCGCGAAGGTGTCGATGAAGGTTTGCTGATAGATGCGGCCCACGCCCTTGATGGTGCCCACATAATAGGTGTCCTGGGAGCCTAGGTAGCCCACGTGCTCGGTCTCTATCTCGCCCAGGGCGGTTTTTTCCTCCTTGGCCCTTTCCATGGCCCTGAGCTGGGCCTCGGTGAGCACCTGGCCGGTGTCGGCCACCAGCTTTTCAAGGGCGGCTAGACGCTTCTTGAAAATCTCCAGCCCGTGACGCAGCCAGACGCTGCGCACACCGGCAGGGGAGATGAAGATGCCACCTTGGCGCAGGGTATCGCTGGCCCGTTTCTGACCCAGGCTGGGGTCCTCCAGGGCCAAATCCACCACCGCCTTCTCCACCTCTTCGGAGACACGGTTTTTGATGCAGGGCTTGCGTCGGGTCTTCTCCTGCAGGGCTTCCACGCCGCCTTCATCGTAGGCCTTCTTGACCCGGTAGAAGGTGTCGCGGCTGTAGCCCATCACCCGGCAGGCTTCGGATACGTTTTGCAGGTAGGAGGCTAATTCAAGCAGCCCCATCTTGGATTTGATAAGCTTCTGTTGGGTGGTCATGGTCTCCTACTCCTCTCTGGGTTGTTGTTTGGTCCCCAGAAGGATACGCCATGATCATCCTTCTACATGGCTACATGTCAGATTAAGTCTCAACTACTCCAACTATGGAGGTTTGAGCTTAACTAATATATCATTTTTTTATAACCAAGGTATAGCAATGCTATTTTTCTTCCAAAAAAGTCTCTCAATTTAAGTATACATACACACTCCTAACAACGATTTTTTTATAGGGACGGTCCAATCTTGCCCAATAGACCCAAGAAATATTTTATTGAATGAATATTCAATTTAAAATGCATTACTTGAAGTTGCATTAGTGGCTTGATTGGACCGTCCCTATTATGTCATTCAAAGACATTTTAAACGCATCTATTTTGCGAACTAGGGATATATACCCCTTAGCTTCATTGCACTGACTACCCGATCAATGCCCAAAATAAGGGCAGCAACGCGCATTCCCACCTTTTTTTGCTGGGATGTTTTCCGCACCTCTGCAAAGCTTTTCTGTAGGATACCCGTAAGCCTGGAATCTATTTCTTTTTCACTCCAAAGAAGATTCTGCAGATTCTGCACCCATTCGAAGTAAGAGACTGTCACCCCCCCTGCGTTGGCCAGTATGTCAGGCACAATCAAAACACCTTTGTCTTCCAAGATCGCATCCGCCCCTGGAGTAGTTGGCCCGTTGGCTCCTTCGGCTATTATCCCGGCCTGGATCTGGGAAGCGTTGTGTTTGGTGATGACACCCTCCAGAGCAGAGGGCACTAAAATATCGCAATCCAAGGTCAACAACTGTTCATTGTTGATCTCCTCGCCCTCAATCTCCGGACCCATTACGCAGGCGTACTTGTTTTTACATGCCAGGGCATGTTCGACGTCCAAGCCTCCGGGGTTATAAACCCCACCCTTGGAGTCTGACAGGGCCACCACCTTGCAGCCTGCCTGGGCAAAGTAGCGAGCCGCCACCCCCCCTACGTTTCCAGAGCCCTGAATAGCGACTTTTTGCCCCTCCATTTGCAAACCTTTGGACTTAACCGCCTCCAGAGCTGTAATGAAAACGCCTTTGCCAGTAGCCTCAAAACGCCCAAGGGAGCCACCTAACTCCAAGGGCTTGCCGGTAACCACTCCACCTACGGTACGCCCCTGGATGATGCTGTAGGTGTCCATGATCCAAGCCATTACTTGTGGATTGGTGTAGACGTCTGGGGCAGGGATATCCAAATCCGGCCCTATGATTGAGGATATCTCATAGGTAAAGCGGCGAGTCATGCTCTCTATTTCAGTGGAGGACATCTCCTTGGGGTTGCATTGTATGCCGCCTTTAGCCCCGCCGAAGGGAATGTTGACCACAGCAGATTTCCAAGTCATCCACATGGCCAATGCCCGGACCTCATCAAGGTCTGTCAAGGGATGGTAGCGAAGTCCTCCTTTGTAGGGGCCACGGGTATCATTGTGTTGGACTCGGTAACCAGTAAAAATTTTTAATTGCCCATCGCTCATCCTCGCAGGGAAATGGGCAATAACCTCTTTTTCGGGACTCTTAAGTCTTGCTACTAGGCCGGGCTCTAAATCCATATGTCTAGCAGCAAGATCTACCTGTTTGAGGGCCATTTCAAAAGGATTGGTATTGTGCTTTTGTTTGGTCGACATCTTCCCCTCCATGTCGAAAAAAGTGTTTAGTCCAAAAGAAGTGTTTTTTGGTTTTTGAGATATGCAAACAGATTGAGGCCACAGTTATTAAAGGTCTTCTGCCGAAAGTTTTTTTACCGTTGATTGCCCGCTGGCCTGGAAATCCTTGGCCAGCTTGACCCCGGCGGCCAGGGCCTTTTTGTTCAAGGCCTCAGTGCCCGGCGGCACCCGGGCCAAGAGGGCCTTTTCCAGGGCCCGCCGGCTGACCAGTCCGGTGAGCTGGCTCAAGGCGCCCAGGGACACCACGTTGGCCACCATGGGTTTTTTCAGCTTGTCCCGCGCCGTGGCCGTAAAGGGCAGCGCCACCGCCCGGGTCGAAGGCGGGTGGCTCACCAGGTCGCTGTCCACCACGATCCAGCCGCCCGGGTTCAGGTCCCAGGAATAAGTGTCCGCCGCCTCCTGGGTCAGGGCCAAGAGAATATCCACCCGGCTGCACAGAGGATAATCGATGGGTTCGCCCGAGATGATCACCTCCGCCTTGGAGGCGCCGCCCCGGGCCTCGGGGCCGTAGGACTGGCCCATGGCCACCTCGTTGCCGTCGTAGAGGCCGGCGGCCTCGGCCAAAACCAGCCCGGCCAGGAGCAGGCCCTGCCCGCCGCTGCCGGCCAGGCGCACCTCCAGGCGGGAGGGGGCCGGCGCCTTGTCGGCCGCCTTCTTGGTCGCCATGGCTACTTGTCCCCTCTCATGGCCTGGGCCCGGTCACAGGCCTGGCTGTAGTGATCCAAAAAGGTGGGGCGCTGCTGGTCCACCAAGACTCCGATGGGGATCCTGCCTTCCTGTTCTTCGGCCGAGAGCTTTTTCCAGCGCTCCACGCGCAGGGCGCGCTTTTTGAAGTCATTCAGCATCTCCACCTGGGAGCCCAGGCGATTCTGGCGGCCGTAGTTGGTATGGCAGGGCGAGAGCACCTCCACCACTCCGAAGCCACGGCTGGTCATGGCCTGGGCCAGCATCTTGTCCAGTTGGGTTACGTGATACACCGTGGAGCGGGCCACGAAGGAGGCGCCGGCGGTGATGGTCAGGGCGCTGATGTCAAAGGAGGCCTCCAGGTGGCCGTAGGGCGCGGTGGTGGCCTTGGCGCCCAGGGGGGTGGTGGGGCTGTACTGGCCGCCGGTCATGCCGTAGGTCAGGTTGTTGACGATGATGGCGGTCAGATCCAGGTTGCGCCTGGCGGCGTGGATCAAGTGGTTGCCGCCGATGGCGGTGGCGTCGCCGTCGCCCATCACCACGATCACCTTCAACTCGGGGTTGGCCAGCTTGATGCCGGTGGCGAAGGTCAGCGCCCGTCCGTGGGTGGTGTGCACACTATTCACGTCCACGTACACCGGCAGGCGCCCCGAGCAGCCGATGCCGCTGACCAGCACCACCTCGTTTTTGTCGAACGCGCTGTCGGCCAGGGAACGCACCAACGAGCCCAGGAGGATGCCCAGGCCGCAGCCGGGGCACCAGACGTGGGGGAATTTCTTGTCGTGCCGGAGCCAGTCGTAAACCAGGCTTCTGTGTACCGCAGCCATCAGGACACCTCCTTCAGGCGCTGAAGTATCTCTTCGGGCGTGATCATGGTGCCGTCCATTTTACTGTGCCGGCAGACCTGGGTGCGGCCGTTGTTGACCCGTTTCACCTCGCGGCTCATCTGGCCCATGTTCAACTCGGGCACCAGGGCCACCCGCTTGCCCTCCAGGGCGGCTTCCACCGCCTGGCGGGGGAAAGGCCACAGGGTGAGCAGTTGCAGGAGGCCGATCTTCAGGCCCCGCTGGCGGCCCAGGCGCACCGCGGCCTGGGCGGCGCGGGCGGTGCAGCCGTAGGCGATGATCACCAGCTCGGCGTCCTCCAACTGAAACTCCTTGGTCAGCATCAAGTCGGAGAAGTGGCGGCTGATCTTGCCGAACAGACGGGCGTAGAAGGGCTCCACCTCGTCGGTGCGGCGGGTGGGGAAGCCGCGTTCGTCATGCACCAGGCCGGTGACATGGTAGCGGTAGCCCTGGCCCAGATCGGCCAGCTGGGGGATCAGGCTGCCGTCGGTCTTGTAGGGCACGTACCAGTCCGGCGGCACGCTGGGCCGGCGGCGCTCCACGATGTCCAAGTCCTTGGCCGCGGGCAGCACCACCTTTTCCCGCAGGTGGGCCACCATCTCATCGGCCAAAAAGATCACCGGCGTGCGGAAGCGCTCGGCGGTGTTGAAAGAGAGCACCATCAGCTCGAAGCACTCGGCCACCGAGCCCGGGCAGAAAACGACGGCCGGGTGGTCGCCGTGGGTGCCCCAGCGGGCCTGCTGCACGTCGCCCTGGGCCACGTTGGTGGGAAGCCCCGTGGAAGGCCCGCCGCGCATCACGTTGACCACCACCAAGGGTACTTCCGCGATGCAGGCATAGCCTAAGTTTTCCTGCATCAGGGAAAACCCCGGGCCGCTGGTGGCGGTCATGGCCTTACGCCCGGCCAACGAGGCCCCGATGCAGGCCCCGATGGAGGCGATCTCGTCCTCCATCTGGATGAAGGGCAGGCGCCGGGCGGG
>JANQFN010000496.1 GCA_028277825.1 Desulfarculaceae bacterium | reverse complement strand
GACCTTTTGATGCTCAAATATGGCGTTCTCAACCTCCAGGGGATAAATATTTTCCCCGCCGGAAATGATCATGTCATCTTCGCGCTCCAAAAAATAGATATAACCGTCTTCATCCATTCGTCCCAGATCGCCGGTGGCATACCAGCCCCCTTTTACGACCTCCCGGGTTTTGTCGGGTAAATTCCAATACTCCTTCATGAGACACGGGGACCGAACCATGATCATGCCGTCCTGTCCCCGCTTTACGGTCTTGGGTTGGTCCGTTGACATCGGATCGACCAGCTTGACGAAGTTGCCGGGCAAGGGCCGCCCCACCGAACCCAAATGATCGTCATGCTCTGCCGGATAAACGCAGCTCACCCCCACCAGTTCCGTCATACCGTAGGCATTTATCAGGTTGGCCTCGCCAAACACACCACGCACTTTATTTAAAAGCTCCAGGTGTATAGGAGCCCCCGAGTATTGAATTGCCTTCAGATTGCTCACGCCAGGCGGGTCATTTCCCGCGGCGGACACCATCATGTTGATATGGGTGGGCGTGGCCCACATCACATCAATCTCATACTTAGCCAGCCAACCGAAAATCGTAGTCGGATCAAAGTTCTTTTGGATAACATTGCTTCCGCCCATGTAGAACGTGGGCATGAAGTTTGCCAAGAGGCCGCCGACATGGCATAGGGGCCCCAAAGCCAGGGAAACCGAAAGCGTTGTCAGCCCGGCCGCGTGGGTCCAAGCCCGCGCGCTTTCAATAAAGCTGTAATGGGTGTGCACCACACCTTTGGGATGCCCGGTGGTGCCGCTGGTGTAGAGAATGCAAGCCGCACTATCCTGGGCGATATCCAGCTCATCCAAAAGCTTGGGGCCCGCTTTTGTGATGTCGCCAAAAGATTGCGCGAAACTTAGCTCATCGGTTCCAGTATATAAAACAGCGTCCAGGGGGGGAAATTTCTCTTGTGCCCGTTCAACGGTCAAGGCCCCTTCCCGGTCAAAAATCAGCGCCCGGGGTGTGCAATCATTCAGGATATAGGCCAACTCATCAACGGATAAACGGAAATTGATAGGGACAAAAATGGCGCCGATCAAGGCACAGGCAAATATGGTTATGGGCAGTTCAACGGCGTCGGTCAAAAAAAAGGCCACGCGATCTCCGGGCCCCACCTTGTGATCAGATAAAAATCCGGCCAAGGCATGAGCCCGGGCTTCCAGTTCCCTGAAGCTCAAGGTCAAATCCTGTTCAGGCGCGATCAAGGCTGTCGCGTGGGGGCTTCTGGCGACATTGCAAGCCAACAGGTCTCTAATGGTGAGATGGTAGGCCATGTCTAAATATTCCTCTTACAGGTCAAAATCTATACTTTGTCCCTTGAGCAGCCGTCTGGCGATGACTATCTTTTGAATCTCGGAAGTGCCCTCATAAATGCGCGGGGCCCGCACCTCGCGATAATAGCGTTCCAGGGGGAAGTCCCCGGCCAACACCCCATTGCCGCCATGGATTTGCAATGCCTGGTCCACGATTCTCTGCGCTGCTTCGGTTGCATATAATTTGGCAATGGAAGATTTGAGGGTAAGTTTTTCATCGCCAGTATCCTTGGCGATCGCCGCTTGGTAAACCAGCAGCCTGGCCGCTGACAATTCCGCGGCCATTTCGGCCAGCTTCATCTGGGTGGCTTGCATGTCAGCCAACGGTGTCCCGAACTGGGTGCGCCTCTGGGAATACTCGAGCGCCGCGTCCAGGGCGGCCTGGGCCAGGCCGATTACGTGTCCGCCCACGGTGGGGCGCATGACATCAAGAGTCTTCATTGCCACCAGAAAGCCTTGCCCCTCCTCGCCCAAGAGGTTCGACTTGGAGACCCGGCAGTCGTTGAAGCTATACTCGCCCAAAACATCCTTGCAAAGTATGGGCAGGTTGCGCTTAAGCTTTACACCCGGATTCTTTACATCCACCAGAAAGGCCGACAAACCCTTGATGCCCTGGTCTGGATCCGTTTTGGCGAAAACCACGCACGCGTCGCTCAGCCCTGCGTTGGATGCGAAACGTTTGGTGCCGTTAATCACATATTCATCCCCCACTCGAACCGCGGTGGTTTGAATATTGGATACATCCGATCCCGCCTCCTCTTCGGTCAGGCAAAACGAAATCTTCAACTCGCCGCTGGCCAACTCAGGCAGATATTCTTTTTTTTGCGCCTCGCTGCCCAGCACTGATATGGGCACTGCCCCCAAACCCTGGGTGGCGATGGTCGCGGCGGCAAAATAATATCCCTTGGCCAGTTCTTCTCTTGCCAGGCATAGCGCCATACAGGACACTTGCTCGTCGTAGCCCCCGTATTTTTGGGGCACTACCAAGCGAAATATGCCGGCCCATCCCATGCTGTCCGTTAAATCTCTCAGGCTGATCTTGCCACTTTCATAGTCACTTACCTTGGGAAGAATCTCTTTTTCTGTAAACTCCCGCATTTGCTTCTTAAGTTCTTTGTCGCGATTGTTCAGTTCAAAATCCATTGTTTCTCTCCCTTTGCGGCGGATTTTAAAATATTCCCACTTTTGTAAGGTTAGGTCCTCAATAGCGGTGAAAATCTCAGAGCGGCGGGCTGTCTCCGGTTAGGACGGGTTTCGTCCTCTAATTTCAGTCGCTTGACTCTATATTGGCAAGACGTACAAGACAAGTGAAATGTGGGCTTGATTACCTGCCGGCAATAAAGCAAGCAATAGACCAGCGTGGCCTCGGGAGGCGCCACGCCCCTTTTAGAACCGGACAAGTACGAGGAATGAATCCGCCTGCCTCTCAGGTTCTCTCTCCACTCATTCTGATTAGTCATATCAGTCAGCCGCCGCCTTGGGCCGGCCCAGCACCAGCACGTTGCCCACCAGGATCAGGACCACGCCCAGACCCGCCAACAGGGTCCATTGATACCCCTCGAACAGGGTAGACAAAGCCAAGGCCACCAACGGTATCAACACGGTGACATAGGAAGCCCTTTCCGGGTTTACGCGCCTGAGCAAGGCGAAATAGGCCGCAAAGCCCACCAGGGTGGCGAATATGACCAAGTACAGCAGCGAGGCTACATAGGGTAATCTGGGATCAAAGCTGAATTTCGTGCCTGTAATGACCATGTAAACGCAGAGCAACAACGTGCCGTAGAGCATGGCCCAGGGCATGCCCTCCTGCACCGAGATGCCGGCTGCCTGGCTGCGGGCGGACACCATACCGCCCAGGGAAAAACAGGCGGTGCCAGCCAGGCTCAAGAGCAGGCCCAGACCCGAGCCCCCGGCCGGGGAGAAGCCCTCCAGTTCCGGCCAGAAGATCACTAAAATACCCAGGGCGCCCAGGCAGGCTCCAATCAGCACCCGCGGGGCGGGACGTATCTTGAGTAGTAGGGCGTTTAAAAGCAGCGTCATGATGGAGGCTGTGGAAAACACGACTGAGACCAGGCCGGTGCTGAGGTAGAAGGCCGAGTTGTAGATGAACAGGAAGTTGATGGAAAACAAGCACGCTCCCTGCAGGGCCATGAGCAGGTGCTCCTTGGCAGAAAAGCGGAAGCGATGCCCTTTGAGCAGGGCCCAGAGGAACATGAGCAAGGCTACCGACCCAAAACGGTAAACCACCGAGGCCTCGGGCGGCACCATGCCCAACTGAAACATATACATGATCCAGGATGCGCCCCATACCAGGGTGACAACAATAAAGAGGATGGCATTGGTCACGGTGATGCAGCCATATTCCGCAACGCGAAAAAAATTATTGCAGCGGGTCCGGGTTTCTTTTCATCAAATGCATAATCAGCCAGGCCAAGGCGCAGCCCAGAGCATAGTA
>JANQFN010000495.1 GCA_028277825.1 Desulfarculaceae bacterium | reverse complement strand
AAAAACCCCTATGGGGCCAAGTACTACATGAAGGTCCTGAGGGTCTTCAAGGCCAAGGAACTGGGCCCGCCCTGCCAGTAGGGCTGGTCTAAGGCCGGCGCCCTTTGGGGCGCCGGGCGCCTGAACCCGATTGGGGAGGGAGGGGAGAGCCGCCCTTTCCCCTGCCTCCCCTTAAAAAAACCAACAGCGCCACGCGGGATTGAACATGGGTTTCATCGCAACCACCGTCGACATCATTCTCAACAGCCTGGTCCTGGGCGGCGTGCTTTTGATCGTGTCGGTGGGGCTGAACATCATCTACGGGCTAAACCGGGTGATGAACTTGGCCCACGGCTCGCTCTACGCCCTGGGCGCCTTTGCCGGCTACACCATCGTGGCCGTGGGGGCCAACTACTTCATAGCCCTGCTGCTGGCGCCCATCGTGGTGGGCGTGGTGGGGCTGGTGATTGAGCGCATCCTGATCCGGCCCATGCGCCAACGCCACATGATCTACACCCTGATCCTCACCTACGGCCTGATGTTCGTGATGGACGGGCTGTTGAAATACTTCTGGGGGGTGGAGACCCGCTTCATCCATTTGCCCGAGTTCATGCGCCAGACCGTGTCCCTGGGGCCGGTCTCCTATCCGGTGTTCAGACTAGTGATCCTCATCGGCATCGCGGCGGTGGTGGCCGCCCTGATGCTTTTGCTGGGGCGCACCAGACTGGGCATCAACATGCGCGCCGCCTCCGACATCCCGGAGATGGTCTCCTCCTGCGGCATCAACGTGCGCGGCGTGCAGATCTCGGCCTTTGTGCTGGGCTGCATGCTGGCCGGCACCGCCGGGGTGTTGGCCGGGCCCCTGTTCACCGTGTTTCCCGACATGGGCCACGAAATGCTGATCAGTTCCTTTGTGGTGGTGGTCATCGGCGGCCTGGGCTCTTTGCGCGGGGCCATCGTGGCCGCTCTCTTGGTGGGTTTCGTGCAGACTCTGGCCGAATTCTTCATCACCGATCTGGCCATGGTCATGGTTTACATGCTCATGGCCCTGATCCTGGTCTTCAAACCGCTGGGCATTTTGGGAGAGGGTAAGTTTGAATAGCGTGGAAACACAGGCCCCGGGCGGTGTGATCATCAAAACGGTCACCGGCAGCCTCACCGGTAAGTTGATCATGCTGGCGGTGTTCGTGATATTGGCGATCCTTCCCTTTGTCTTGCCGGACAAGTTCTGGATACGCCAAGTCAACCAGATTATGATCTACGCCCTTTTGGCCATGAGCCTGGACGTACTCCTGGGCTACACCGGGCTCTTGTCCTTCATGCACAACGCCTATTTGGGCATCGGGGCCTACATCACCGGCCTGTTTTTGATCCACGTGGCCCCGGAAAGCCTCTGGCTGGCCATGGCGGTGGGCGCGGTGTGCACCACCCTGATCGCCCTGCCGGTGGGCTGGGTGCAGGTGCGCACCGGCGGCCTGGCTTTCGCCCTTTTGACCCTGGCCTTCGGCATGATGTTCTACACCGTGGCCTGGAAGTGGTACGACGTCACCGGCGGCGACGACGGCCTCATGGGCCTGCCCCAGCCGGACATCACCCTGTTCGGGCTCAAGCTGGCCTCCAGCGGCGACTCCACCGCCATGTACATGTTCACCCTGGCCATCCTGGTGATGTGTTTCCTGTTCACTTGGCGGGTGATCCACTCCCCCCTGGGGGCGGTGCTGGAGGCGATCCGCGAAAACGAACAACGCGCCGCCTTTGTGGGCATCAACGTGCGCGCCTACAAACTGATCGGCTGGATGCTGGCCTGCGGACTGGCCGGCATCGCCGGCAGCGTCTACATCCTGTTTAGGGGCTACACCGGCCCGGGCGTGATGGGCGCCTTCGAGGGGGCCGGGGTGTTGATGATGGTCTTGCTGGGCGGCATGGGCACCCTGTGGGGGCCCCTGATCGGCGCGGCCATCTTCATCATCATGAAGGACCAGCTCTCCTCCTTTACCGAGGACTGGGAGATCTTCGTCGGCATCATCGTGATCCTTTTGGTCCTGTTCCTGCCCCGGGGGGTTGCCGGCCTGCCTGATCTCTTTCGGCGCGGCAAGGCGGAGTGAGCCTCATGAGCCAAGCGACTCTTCTGACCACCAAGGACTTGTCCAAGCACTTCGACGGAGTGATGGCGGTCAACCTGGTCAACCTGGAGGTTACCGACCAGGAAGTCCACTCCATCATCGGGCCCAACGGCGCGGGCAAGACCACCCTTATCAACGTGATCACCGGCCTTTTGGCCGCCAGCGAGGGCTCGGTGACTTACCAGGGACAGGACATCACCACCAAGCCGGTGCATGAGCGGGTGCGTCTGGGCATCTGCCGTACCTTCCAGATCACCAGCATCTTCATGGGCCTCACGGTGTACGAAAACGTGCGCATCGCCGCCCAGAGCCATTTGGGCGGTTCCCTGCGCATAATGTCCCCCCGGGGCGGCCTCAAGCGGGTCAACGCCAAGACCGAACAGATTTTGGAGCGAGTGGGGCTGACCCACGTGGCCGGACGCCAGGCCGAGCTTCTGGCCCACGGCGACCAGCGGGTGTTGGAGGTGGCCATATCCCTGGCCAGCGAACCCCAGGTGCTCTTGTTGGACGAACCGGCCGCGGGCATGAGCCCGGCCGAGACCGACCAGATGTCGGAGCTGATCGCCGCCCTGGGCACCGAGATGGCGGTACTTTTGGTGGAGCACGACATGGAGGTGGTGATGGCCATCAGCCAACGCATCACCGTCTTGCACCAGGGCGGGGTGATCGCCCGGGGCACCCCCGAGGAGATTGCCAGCGACCAGCAGGTGCGCGAGGCCTATCTGGGCGGCGACGACTGGGCCGTCCTGACCGCGTAGAGGGGATATGATTAAGCTAGAGAACATAGACACCTACTACGGCTCCAGCCATGTCATCCAGGACCTCTCTTTGGAGGTGGAGGCCGGAGCGGCGGTGAGCATCCTGGGCCGCAACGGCGTGGGCAAGACCACCACCCTGCGCTCCATCATGGGCCTCACCCCGCCCAAGGACGGGCGGGTGCTGATCGGCGATGAGGAAGTGGCCGGCTGGGCGCCGCACAAGATCGCCCGCCTGGGAGTGGCCTACGTGCCCGCCGAGCGCCACATCTTCCCCGCCCTGAGCGTGGAGGAAAACCTTAAATTAGCCGAGGCCAACGCCGAACGCGAAGGCGCCTGGACCCTGGAGCGGGTGTATGAGTACTTCCCGGTTTTGGGCGAACGGCGCCGCAGCGGAGGCACCAAGCTTTCCGGCGGTGAGCAGCAGATGCTGGCCATCGGCCGGGCCCTGATGGGCAATCCGTCCATCATGCTCTTGGACGAGCCCTCCCAGGGGCTGAGCCCCATCCTGGTGGCCAAGGTGGCCCAGATCGTGTCCGAACTGTGCAAGGAATACGGCATCACTCTTTTATTGGTGGAGCAGAACTTCCGCATCGCCCTGGCCATGGCTGAGCGGCATTATCTGATGGGCACCAAGAGCAAGATCCAGGGCGAGGTTAGCTCCCAGGAGATCATCGACGACCAGGAGCTGATCAAGCGCACCCTGGCCATATAAAAAAACGAGGATAGGAACATGAACCTTAAAGAACGCGTTATGGGCCGTTTGAACGGCAAGGAAGTGGACATGACTCCGGTGGGCTGCACCACCACCTACGCGGTGGTGGCCATCGGCGAGGCCTGCGGGCTCCAGCGCCCCCAGGCCGACACCGACCCCAGGGCCCTGGCGGATTGGGCCCTCACCGGAGCCAAGGTCACCGGCTGGGAGTGGGTCAAGGCCATGGGCTGGGACATCATCGGGCTTTCCGAGGCCCTGGGGGTGGAACTGGGCGACCCTACCCCGGACACCCAGTACTACGTCAAGGGCCACCCATATGCCGAGAGCCTGGAGGGCCTGGACTATCCGGATGATTTTCTTGAGCGCGGCCGCTTCCCGGTGTTCAAGGAGCAGTTCAAGCTGATCAAGGATGAGATCGGCGAGGACATGGTGGTGTTCGGCGAGACCGAGGGCCCCTTCACCGCCGCGGCCAACCTGGTGGGCACCGAGACCTTCATGAAGTGGTGTTTCAAGGAGCCGGACAAGGTGGCCCAGGTCCTGGAGGTCACCAAGCAGGCGGCCATTGCGGCGGCCAACTTCGCCTTTGACAACGGGGCGGACTACTACGTCTTCGCCGAGCCCACCTCCGGCCCGGCGCTGCTCTCCCCCCGGCTGTACAAAAAGATCGTGCTGCCCCTGGAGCAAGAGGTAATCAGCCAGGTCAAGGGTCCGGTGGTGCTGCACATCTGCGCCAACACCGATCCCATCATCGCCATGATGTGCGACACCGGCGCCGCCGGACTTTCCATCGAGGAAAAGGCCGACATGAAGGCGGCGGTGGAGATCGCCCACGACAAGGGCAAGGCGGTCTTCGGCAACGTGGCCACCGCCACCACCCTGTTCAACGGCACCCCGGAAGAATGCTACGCCGAGGCCACCCAGGCTCTGGAGAACGGCACCGACTTCCTCTGCCCGGGCTGCGGGGTCTCCCCCCTGTCGCCTCTGGAGAACATCCAGCAACTGAAAAAGGCCCGCGACGACTTCTTTGCCTAGTTTTTTTCAAACGATAGTGGGCGGTGGTCATGCCCATACCGGGGCCCTGCGGGGCCCCTTTGCTATGGCCGCTGCCGCACAACCATCGACCTCCCCCGGAGCAGTGAGGGCAGGTGATTTGCGCGCAGAGTTCAGGGGCCTTATTTTTGAGAATAGGTTTGTTGGGGCGGTCCAGGGTAAAGGTCAAGCAGGCTCGGCGCCAAGGCTCTGACTCACCGGCAACGGGCTGGCCCCTTTTGCCGTCAAGCAAGGAGGATTGCATTGGACGCCATGATTCAAGACCAAGACGTGGCTCTCTTGCGTGAGCAGGGCATGAATGAAGAGGACCTGGCTCATTCTATCAAGGTGGCCGAGAAGGCGGTTGAGATCGCCCGGCGCACCGGCTTGGACCTGGACCTGGACTTGGTGGCCCGGGGGGCCTTGTTTCACGACCTGGGCAAGACCCAGACCCACGACATCCCCCACGGCATGGTGGGCGCGGAGTTGGGACAAAAGCTGGGGCTGCCCCAGGAAGTCTGCGCCGTGATGGAGAAACACATACGGGGCGGCTTGACCGCTGAAGAGGCGGTTGAGCTGGGCCTGCCGGTGAAGGATTACACCTTGGGCCGCCTGGAGGAGCGCATCATCATCTACGCCGACCGTTTGGTGGACATCATCACCGACCCCAACGGCATCGTGGCCAGCGAGCCGGAGGCCGAGGAGCGCTTCGCGGAAATTCTGGCGGCCTACCCCCGCTACGGCAAGAACCAAATCACCCTGGAGCGCTATCTAGGGTATCACGACGAAATCCAGGGCCTTGTCCAAGGGCACTGAAAGGCAGACCTGGTTCACCGCCGCCTGGCATTTCAGGACCTGCCTTAGGCCCGCCTGGGCGTTGTCTGTGAAGCCATGCCGGGTTATATTCACTGACCATGAGTGACCCGAAAAAAGTCGCCTTCATCGGCTGCGCCCTGGACCCGGACGAGCGCCAGGAGGCGGTGGCCGCCAAGCTGAGCGCGCTAGGTATGGGGGCGGACCCCTATAAGAGGGTGATGGCCTATATTCGCGATGAGGTGGAGCCCGCCCGCTGGCGCGAGGCGGGCTGCATCGAGACGCCGCCCTGGCTCTTGCCCAGCCCGCCGCTTCAGGCCGCCTCTGAGATCAGCGCGGAGACCATGGTGGGCTTCATCGACTCGGGCGGCTGCCGGGTCTATGCCGACCAAGTGCAAGAGGCTGCCGCCGCCGCGCTGCCCGACCTGCCTTGCTTGATCGCGGTGGACCACTGCCTGGCCGGCGGGGCCATGGCCGCGGTCAGCCGGGTGCACGGGCCGGAGAAGGTCTCCGTGGTGGTGGCCGACGCCCACAACGACGCGGTGTCCATGAGCGCCATGGCCGCGGGCATCGCCTATGACCTGGCCACCAACCCGGATTCACGCTTCGATGCGGTGGACCCCTTTTTAAAGGACCGGCCCGAGTCCTACAACGCCATGAGTTTTTTGGGCCATCTGCTGGATGAGGGCGCGGTGTTGCCCCAAAATCTCTATCTGTTGGGTCTGGCCGACTACCCGCCCAAGAAGATCCTGCGCAACAAGGACCCCCGCCTGAAGACCTACACCTCGGCCTGGACCTCGCTCAAAAAACGCGGGGTGGGCCTGGTCACCGGCAGCGACCTGGCCGCCGGCAGCGCCAAGCTGAACGCCTTGTTGAAGCGCATCAAGACGCCTTATCTCTATGTATCCCTGGACCTGGACCTGGGCGCCGGCGCCGCCTTGAGCGGGGTGCGCTTTAGCGACCGCAACGGCCTGAACGAATCCCGACTCTACGCCCTGGCCCGGGCGCTCAGCGAGGTCACGGCCCGAGGGGTGGAGCTGGCCGGCCTGGATGTGTGCGAGTTCGACGCGCGCACCGCGGGCAACGACCGCACCTATCGCATCGCCGCCAACCTGGTCCAGATGCTGGCCTTTGGCCAGGAGCCGCGCCAGTGAGCCTTACCAGCCCAGATAAGAGCAAGTAAAGCACAACCATGTCCTTGTGGGGGCGGGTTTTGTCCCCGCCCTTCTTTATAGGCAGCGGGCAGGAAAAGCCAGCGTATTGGTTCGGCGGCTTAGCCACATGCCACCATGAATCTAGAAATCCATCGTCATTGCGAAGGAAGGCGGCAAAGGCGGTAAGGGATGCGTTGCCGACTCCCCGCCTTCCCGTGGTGATCTTCCCCTTCCCGTAGGGCTCCGCTGGGGGCAAGGGGAAGATCGCCAGGTCTGCATCCCTTGCCGGGATGCTCCTGGCGATGACAACTATTTCTATTTCGGCCTTTTTTACCTGCTTTTTTTATTCCAACACCAACTGATTGGTTGGTTGGGTTAGAGAAACAGCCTGGCACCCAACCCACAAATTTACCCCTGGAGCCGCCGGGCTGGCGTGCTCGCCTGGCCCGCCTGCCTGCTCACAGACCAGGCA
>JANQFN010000269.1 GCA_028277825.1 Desulfarculaceae bacterium | reverse complement strand
CTCAGGTGAGGCCGGACAAGTTTATCCTGGATAGGTTTCGCGCTCAGTTGAACCTTGCCCTGGCCTATGATCAATATAGGATTGCCAGGTTGATTTTGAGCCTTGAGTAGATCAATGAACAACCCTGCCGCAAGCAGCGGGGTGTCAAGGGAAAAATTTCAACTTTACAGCGCGGCAAGCTGCGGGGAATGAACCCCCGTATGGGGGTTCAAGGGAGCTTCGTATTATCTTAAATTGAACCAAGGCAAGGGCACATCTCTCCCTCAAAAATTTATTTCTATCTCTTCGGAGTGTGTTTGGTAAACTGATCTGAACGAAGGCCCCCCAACTGGGGTGCTCTTTCTTGGTTTTGTTGTCAGCCATGGAAAAACTACGCAGATTCCAAGGGAGCCCCGCGGGTTCGCTATTCACCTTGCTGGCGCTGCTGGCCTTTGTTGGCATGTTTGCAGGCCACTTCCACCTGCACGATGAAACCCACGAACATCCCACCAGCAAGTACCAAGTCCACACCGCCTCCTGCGCGGTGTGTATTGAATTGGCCCATTCCTCCGACCATCACCCAGAAACCCCAGGACACCACGAACACTCCTCTAGCAAGTATGAAGTCTCCACCGCCTCCTGCGCGGTGTGTTCTATATTGGCCCATTCCTCTTTAGCCAATGACAGCCGTCCACTGACCTGGGTCCAGTTCCTGGGTTTGCAGTCATTGATCGGCTCCCCTCCAAAGGTATTACTACTCAAGCATAACAATCCCGCCCAACCGCCCCGCGCCCCCCCATATTCCGCCTAGCTAATATTAACTGTGTGGGGCTGCGTACAGGCACCTGAAGTGTCTGGAGGTCCCCTGTTAAGGCACCTCTCTGCCCAAGAAATTCCGTCTGGGCAGTGGCATGTAGGAATGTAGGAGGCGATGAAAAATCTAATTACAACCGTGGTGGCTTGCCTTTTGGCAGTGAGCCTGATTTCGGGGCCGGCACTGGCTGGGGAAAAAGATGACAGCCAGAATGTCCGGGAACTGATGCAACAGATACAACAGATGCGCCTGGAGATGGAGACACAGCGCGGGCTGTATGAAAAACGGCTGAAGGAAATGCAGGCCAGGATCGAGGCCTTGGAAGGCAAAACCCCCAAAGCCGCCGCACCGGCCGATTCAGAGGCGGAGTTGCAAAAGGAAATCGCCAAACAACAACCGGCTGCGAGTAAAACGGCCCAAGATGAAAAATCGAGTCTGGCCAGCGCGGTGCAAAAGCTGAACCCTGATATTTCACTCATCATAGACGCGTTTTATTACCGGGATGACTCCGCCGAGGGTATAAACCATATCTTTAACAACATGGGCGGCTTTGGCCACGGCGGCGGTGACGATCATGGTCATGGTCACGGAGGTTTTGATCAGGGCTTCAATTTGCGCGAGGTGGAGTTGTGGCTCTCCGCGGCGGTGGACCCCTATCTCAAGGGCTATGCAACCCTGGCCTTCAGTAATGAAAACGCCAGTGTGGAAGAGGCGGTGGTGGAAACCCTGTCCCTGCCCTGGGGCTTCAAACTCAAGGGGGGCAAGTTCTTCAGCAACTTCAGCCGTATTAACGAGCAGCATCCCCACGCCTGGAACTTCACGGACCGTCCCATGGTCTATGAGCTGACCTTTGGCGACCACGGCCTGAATGAGTTAGGCGTACAGGCCTCCTGGCTGGCCCCCTTGGACCAGCAACTGCTCTTTGGCCTGGAGGCGCTCCAGGGCGACAACGAGAATATGTTCAACTACATAGGCGGAGACAACCTGCCCAATGAGGACGGGCCCCGGCTCTGGGTGGGCTGGGTCAAGTGGTCACCCAATCTGGCCGACCGCCACGCCATGCAAATCGGCGTTTTTGGAGCCAGGGGCGTGGACCAGGAGCAACACGACGAGAACTCCGACGGCACCAACGATCACTATTTCGACGGCCACAGTATTTTTTACGGCTTGGATTTTGTCTACAAATTCATCTCGGGCCGGCCTTATGGCCACGGCAACGTCACCCTGGAGGGCTCTTACCTGCGGCGGCGCATCGACCTGACGCTCACCCAACACGACCTGGAGCCGGACCTGGTGGGCGCGGACCAGATATCCAATCAGGACGGTTACTACTTGCAGGGCATATACGGTTTCGCGCCCCGCTGGCGGGGCGGGCTCCGCTGGGAGCAGGTGGGGTTGGTCAACGACGTGCAGACGCCGGAAGACCTGAGCGAGTATGATCCCTCCTGGCGTTTGAGCGGCATGATCGATTTCGCGCCCAGCGAGTTTTCCCGCTTCCGTTTGCAGACCGCCTACGGCGGTTATCAGCTGAACGACGGCAGCGAGGAAAACGCCTGGCAGGTGTTTTTGCAGATGATCATCTCCCTGGGCAGCCACGGGGCCCATGATTTCTAGGCAAAGGATGCCCGGCATGAAATACAACAGAGCATTATGCTGGGGCCGCTGCCTCGGCGTCCTGCTGGCCGCGTCCTGGCTCCTGGCAGCCGGCCCGGCCTGGGCGGCCAAGCTGAGCATCGTGGCCACCACTCCCACCCTGGCCTCCCTGGCCAGGTCCGTGGCCGGGGGGAAGGCCGCGGTGATCAGCCTGGCCAGCGGCCGGGAGGACCCTCATTATTTGCAGGCCCTGCCCAGCTATCTGGTCAGGGCCCGCAAGGCCGATCTGTGGATCAAATCAGGCATGGACCTGGAGATAGGCTGGGAAGGACCGGTGCTGGACGGCTCCCGCAATCCCGCCATCCGTCCCGGCCGATTGGGATATCTGGATGTGTCGGCGGGGGTGATGAAGCTGGAGGTGCCAAAGGGCAAAATCAGCCGCGAGATGGGTGACGTGCACCCGGCGGGCAACCCCCACTGGTGGCTGGACCCGCTCAATGGGCGCATCGCCGCCGGCAGTATCGCCAAGCGGCTGGTTGAACTTGATCCGGGCAATGCCCGGGTCTACATGTCCAACCTGGCAGGGTTCCGTTTGGAGCTTGACCGCAAGATGTTCGGGCCCGTTCTCCTGGAAACAATCAAAGGGGCCCGCCTTTGGGCCCTGCTTTTGCGAGGTGAATTGGCCGCCGAACTCAAGAAGCGAAACCTCTCCGGCCAGGTGGGGGGATGGTATGGGGCTATGGCCCCTTTCCGGGGTGAAGCCATAGTCACCTATCACAAAAGCTGGGTCTACTTCTGCGAGCGTTTCGGTCTGCGGGTGATCGCTGAACTGGAGCCAAAACCAGGGGTTCCCCCCAGCGGCAGTCATCTGCAAAAGGTGATCAGGATCGCCAAAAAACAGGGAGTCAAACTGATTCTCATGGAGAACTTCTATAGCCCCAAGGCGGCCAGGTTGGTGGCTGATCAGATCGGAGCCAAAGTGGTCCAAACCACCAACAGCGTGGGGGGAGACGCGGGGGCCGTGGATTACATCGCACTGATGGACCTGATCGTTGACCGGGTAAGCCGGGCCTTGCGCTGAAAAAGGGGGCGCTTTTGTCCACTGTTTCGCTAATCACTTGCCGCGGGCTCCAGGTGGCCTATGGCCGGGAAATGGTGCTGCGCGGCGTGGATTTGGAGGTGGTCAAGGGCTCCTTCCTGCCCCTGGTGGGGCCCAACGGCGCGGGCAAGACCACCTTGCTGATGGCCATTCTGGGCCTGGTGAAACCATCAGCCGGGACGGTGGAAACGCCCTTTGCCCGTCGCCCACCCGGATACGTGCCCCAGCAGGGAGTGATTGACCCTCTTTTTCCGGTGCCCGCGTCTCAGATCGTCGCCATGGGTCTGTATCCGCATTTGGGGTGGTGGAAGAAGCTCGGCAAGCAGGATAGGCGCGCGGTGTCCGGCGTCCTGGCAATGCTGGGCATGGACGGACAGGGCTCCAAAACCTTTGCCCAACTCTCAGGAGGGATGCGCCAAAAAACGCTCATTGCCCGCGCCCTGGTCGCCAGGCCCGAGGTCCTGATACTGGATGAACCCACCGCCGGGCTGGATGAAGAGTCTCAGCAGGAGATCATGGCCCACCTGGTGGCCATTAACCGCCAACAGGGGTGCACCATAGTCATGGCCCATCACGGCGAGTCCCTGTTGGCCGATGCGGCCCCTTTGGTATGTCAAATGGAGCACGGCCGGGTGCGTCTCAGGGAGCCCAGTCATGTTTAGTGGCTTGAGCGAACTAATCGGCTCCTTTCCCCATGCCTTGGCCGCCGGTCTTTTAATCGGACTCACCTGCTCCCTGTTGGGTGTGTTCGTGATTCTGCAAAGGGTTGTATTCATCGGCATCACTCTCTCCGAGGTGGCCGCCCTGGGCATTGCCCTGGCTATGACACTGCATGCGCCCCCTGTTTTGGGGGCGGCTGTGCTGACTTTGTCGGTTGTAATTCTTTTGGCCTTGCCTCTGGAGTTCATGCGTCTTCCCCGCGACGCCATTTTGGGCCTGATCTTCGTGGTCGCTTCTTCCCTGGCGGTGCTGGTGGTGGCCGGCAGCGGTCTGGCGCTTCATGAGATCAAAACTCTGCTATATGGCGACTTGATTCTCACTTCTCCCACCGATCTGGCTGTTATGGTGGCGGTGCTGTTGCCGGTTGCGGCGGTTTTGCTGATTTTTCTCCGCCCGATCCTCTACACCTTCCTGGACCGAAAGGCTTCCCGAGTGCTGGGCATCAAGGTTCTGAGGTGGGAGTTGCTTTATTTCTGCTGCCTGGGCCTGGCCGTATCGGCGGCCTCTCAAGCGGCTGGCGCATTGCTGGTTTTCTGTTATTTGGTGGTGCCCGCGGCGGCAGGTCTGCTTTGCAGCCGGCGTCTTGGCCTCGCCATGGCTTGCTCAGCCCTGGTGGCCATATTGGGCACTTTAGCCGGACTGGTTTATTCCCTGCGAGCCGACCTGCCCGCCAACCAGACCATAGTGGTTGCGGTCACCATTTTGTTTGTTCTGATAGCGGCTACCCGGGCCGTTGCTTGGCTGTTCGGCAGAGAAAGACCTTAATCTAATCCCTCATATATCTTGCATGGGCTTTAGAAAAGTTGAGCTGCGGATTATATCGAAATATTAATTTATGATTGGTTTATCACCGGTCAATGTACGGCTCTTTGGCTAGGACTTGATAGTTTTTGTGTGCCAATCGAAACAGTGCCGGCCATCAGGTGGGGGGAGGGGGCCGCTGCCAATTCATGCCGCTAGACTCGCAAATCTGTCATTTTCCCCTAAGAGGGCGAGGTTGACTCTCAATGCTATTGGGTGTCCTGAAGTCTCTTTTTAAGTTTGTCATCGTTCCAGACCACAAAATCGCGGGTCAACTCGGCCAGGCCACGATAAAAATCCGTTTCCGCACTTTGCAAAATCTTATCCGCGAACGGGCCGATCCAACGGCCCAAATGGCTCCCCAAAAAACCTGTCTGCAGGCGTTCATATTGGACTGCGGCATCCTCATCGCCCAATTCCATTGCCGCCAGTTCTTTGCTGGCCAGAAAATGCATAAATTCCAGCTCAACCGCTATGTGGTCGGGCATTTCTTCGAAGCCCTCCTCCAAATCAAGGCCCTGTTCCTGAAATAAATCGCGAACCTCGGCGGTGGACTCTCCCATCACCTGGTTTTCCCCCTCCAAGTAAACCGACCCATAGGGGGGGGCCAGCAGGTGGAAGGGGCCCACGAAGAGTTTGGCGAATTCCACTTGCAGGTTTTCCAGGGCGGTTTGCTCCGCGATGCTCTGCAGCATCTGCGCAGCGGGGCCGGCCGCCTGAGGCAAAAGACTCTTCAAAGTGGCGCCCAAGGCCGCGACGCTATGGCGAAGACCATTGCCCGGCGGATAGTAGCAGTCCGCCAAAAGACGATACGCTTGAGCCCTGGCCCGCAACTCACTTTCAACCCTGGTCTGAGGCATCGCCTTCCTTTCCGGAGGAACCGGCGGAACCGGTCGTTTCCCGGTTCCGCCGGCTGTACAGGTATAAGGTCTTTAATCAAGCCAGCAGGGCTCTCTCAGCCGTGCTCCGGGGTGCCTTCCAAATTGAGAAAGCGCTCCCCCAGGGAATATAACAGAAGCATGGCCGAGAGGGCTGACAACGGCACCAACACCTCCCAGATGGTGGGGAAGTAGCTGACAAACTCGGGCCTGCCCACGGCCAGGGGCCCGAAGGGAATCATCTCGGCTGAAAGAATAAATTCCAGCCGGCCGATGAGCATGCCGACCAGGAAAAGACCGGCGACCACCACTTTGCCCGCCTGGCTGGCCCTGACCGCGGGGATGGCCACCAGAACCAAGGGAGCCACCAGCCCCAGCCAGAACTCTGCCTGGAATAAGGGGAGGGTGAGCATATGGCGGAAGGCTGCGAACTCCACCGCCGAGGATGAAAAGCTTCCTATTATGGTCCTCCAGATGAAGCCGACCGTGATGAAGGCGATGAGCACCCCGAACCACTTGCTTATTTCGTCATACAAGGAGGCCTGCTCCTGACTGATTTCCTTTCCCCGGACCCAAGAGGAAATCAGGCCGAACAGCAATATGGTGGCCATTCCGCAGGCAAAAGCGGTTAAGGGGAAGAACAGGATCAGGAAGGAGGCGTCCAGCGTGGGGCGGGCATTGGTCATGCCCATCAGCCAGCCCAAACCAGTGGAGGTGCCCACGGCGATAAGGAGCACCAGGAGGCCGAGAATCCTGGAGGCCTTGCCGCTGTACACGCCCGCGAAGGTGGCCAGCAGGGCGACCAGGTAGAGGCCGTAGAGCATGGCCAGCCACCAAAGAGGCGAGGCGAGATTGGGGGATAACAACAGCCAGATCACGTTCAGCGGTGAGCCCAGATGCAGGATCAGGCAGATGAAGGCCGCCACCAATACGCTGATCTCCAAAAACAAGATGCGTTTCTCGAGGATCTCGTATCTTTTCAGTCCAAAGACCATGGGCAGCGAGGACACAAAGGCCAGGCCCGAACTGGTGAGAGAGAAGAATATGTAGGAGGCCAGAGGGAGCGTCCAGACCAATACGTCCGTCTTGGCATAGACCGTGAAGCCGGTGGCATAGATTTGGTACACCGTGACCAGCCCCGCGATTATGCCGGCGACGAGCAGGCCAAACCAGACTTTAGCCAGCATTACACACCTCCTTTGTCTCTCTGATAGGCGGCTGGATTGAAATCCCTGATGTAGTAGACCTTGGGCATGGTCCCCAGCCGCTCCTTCAGGCGGAAGGGACGGAATTTCCCCAGCAACCGTCTTACTTTGCTTTTCTCGTTTTCCAGATCGCCGAATATGCGGGCGTCGGAGGGGCAGGCCACCACGCAATGAGGCAACTGCCCCTTTTGCACCAGGTGGTCGCAGAAGGTGCATTTTTCCACCACCCCCTTGCGGCGGATGCCTTCCAGGGTCTCGGCCCGGGCCGGGTTGTAATAAGGCGTCCCGGTGCCGCCAACCGCCTTGACCTCGGCGGCGGGAGAGGAGGTGCAACCCTTTATCAAGGGCGTCTGGTTGCGCCAGAACTTGTGGGACGCCTTCCAGTTGAAGGAGATCACCCCGTAGGGGCAGTTGAACATGCAAAAGCGGCATCCGATGCACTTGTCGGGATCGTGCATGGTGATGCCGTTTTTCTTTTTGTACATAGCGTTGGTGGGGCAGCCCCGCACGCAGGGCGCCTCTTCGCAGTGGTTGCACAGGGTGGGGATGTAATGGTAGCGCACGTGGGGGAAGGTGCCCACGGTCTCATTGATGTTGCCGGACCAATATATTCCCTCCGAGACGTTGTTCTCGTTCCGGCAGGCGATGGAACAGGCGCCGCATCCCGTACACCGTTGCAAGTCTATAACCATGGCGTATTTAGGCATTGCTCACCTCCCCTTACAGTTTTTCGACCCGGATGCGGGTCACCCCGTTGCGGGCCGAACTGCCACTGAGGCGGTCGTACTCGGCCGGGATCAGATCGTTGTTGTTGCCGCCCCGGGGCACCTTGCCGAACACCTTGGAGGCCACGCGGCCGTAGACCCAGTGCCCCTGTCCGAAACACTTGACCACCGTCCCGGGCCTGGTGCCCTCCCAGAGTTTGGCAATACACTCCAACTGGCCGGTGGGGGACACCAGGCGGACGCGGTCTCCGTCCTTTACGCCTATTGTCTTGGCGTCGATGGGGTTGAGTTTGGCCACGTCCTTCCAGCGCTCGTCGCCGGGGTCCACGTCCTTGAAGTCGAAGTACCAGGTGCAGTTGGCTGAGCGGCCTTCGCGGTTCAGGCGCGACTTGTGGTCCACATGGATGAAGGGGAACTCTTTGGGGTCTCCGACCAGGTAGGGCTCTTCATAATGCGGTATAAAAGCCATCTCGCCGCGGGCCTGGTATTTGCACACCTCCATCACCTTGTCCACGCTGACGTCGTACTTTTCCGCGTGCTTTTCCAGGACCGCCTTCAGGGTCTCGCTGTAGAATTCGAACATCTTGGTCTTGGTCTTCATGTGCCCCCAGCGTTTGCGGTAGGGGTAGGGGTCCGAGTTCCAGACGCCGGCTTGGCGGAAATCCTCCCAGCCCTTGAACTTGTCGCCGCCTTTGTACTGGGCGGGGTCCCACAGCTTCTGGGTGGTGTACTTGAGACAGTAGAGGGCGAACTCTTTTTCGTCCTTGGGCGCTTTTCCGGTCTCGGGGTCCTCCACCGTCTTGCAGTAGTCCAAGAGATTGGGAAAACCGCGCTGGGCCAGCTTTTCGGCGATGAGATAGGGAATCTCGGTCTCGTCGATCTTGGACTGCCACATGGGCTTGATGACCGGCTGCAAAAGGGGCACTTGGCGGTAGCCGTTGCCGGCGGACTTGACATAGCCCCATTTTTCGAACATGTGATGGGCGTCGGGTAACAGGATATCCGAATACCAACTGAACTCCGAGGCGTTGGTGGTGATGTGGGCCACGAAGGGAATGGAGGCCAGCGCCCGCTCCCAACGGTCCGGCTGTTGGCATGAGAAGGTGAAGTTGTTCATGTAGCCTATGGCCACCTTGATCTCATTGGGCTTCTTTTCCAGAATGCCTTCGGCCGCGCGGTTGGTGACCACCGCCTTGCCGGGCTTTTTCTTCAGGGCGGGGAATTCCAGGGTCCCGCGCTGGTCGATCTTTTTGTGTTTGGTGCCCCGCTTAGCCATCTCGTCCATAAACGGCTTTTCCGAGGGGAACTTAGAGAGGTAAGCCTTGTTGGCCACCAGGGTGCCGCCCACGTTGTCGACTCCGCCGGTCAGGCCGTTTAGGGCGTGGCAGATCAGGGCGGTGTAGGCGCCACGGGTCTGCATGCAGTTGCCCGGCCCCACCCAGGACATGCAGTTGGGCGCCGCCTTGCCGTAGGCAACGGCCACCCGCTTGATCTGCTCCACGGGCAGCCCGGTCAGTTTGGCCGCCCACTGGGGCGTCTTGTCCTTCAGCTCCAGATTCCACCACTTGACCAGACCGGAGGTGAACTTCTCCTCAAAGTCCTCCTCGTTCACTTCCTGGCCGGTCTTGAAGCGGTTTTCGCCGTCTTTAAAGTCACCCACGAAGTCCTTGTACCAAAGGCCTTGGGTGAGGAGCACGTGGGCGATGGCAGCGGCTAAGGCTCCGTCCTGACCGGGCGCGATGGGCAGCCATTCGTCGGCTTTGGCGGCGCTTATGGAGAGCCGGGGGTCCACCACCGCGATGTTGGCCCGATCCATGACATCGCCCCAAACCGAGGAGTAGTAGGACACCTGGCGGTTGGAGGACAGCGGATCGGCCGCCCACAATATAATGTAGCGGGAGTTGGCCACGTCGTACTGACGGTAGCCCCAGTAGCCTTCGGTGTAGTAGGAGCCGAACTTTTCCGCCTCGGCGCAGATGGCGCTGTGCGAGATATTGTTGGGCGAGCCGATGATCTTGGTCATCTTGGCGTAGAGGATGTCGCGCATGTAGGAATAGCGGCCGCGCATCAGCATGTATTTGTAGGTCTCGTCGTTCTTTCTGAGCTCCATGATCTTGTCGGCGATGGTGTCCAGCGCCTCGTCCCAGGTAATGGGCACGAAGCCCGGGTCCTGGTCCCGGCCCTTTTTGGGGTTGGTGCGTTTCATGGGCACCTTGATCCGGTCCGGGTCATAGACC
The DNA here is from genome assembly GCA_028277825.1 of Desulfarculaceae bacterium. Classification (GTDB taxonomy): domain Bacteria; phylum Desulfobacterota; class Desulfarculia; order Desulfarculales; family Desulfarculaceae; genus Desulfoferula. The sequence goes on along the minus strand of JANQFN010000269.1, from coordinate 3,955 downwards.
TGCTGCAGGGCGAGATGCACCTTGGGACAGCTGGCCGCGCCGTTGACCTTGGAGCGCGCATTGCCCCGCGTCTTGACGGCGCGTCCGTTGACCACGAATACCTCCGAGGCGCACCAGGAGGTGCAACCCTGGCAGGTGGCGGGTAGCCATTGGCCTTTGGAGCCGCCCATTTTCTTGCCCTTGGCCGCCAGGGCTTTGAGTGAAGGCTGCCAGGGTGCGGAGACCGCGGCAGCCACGCCCGCGGCGGCAGAGGCCTGAATAAAGCCCCTGCGCGTCATGCGGCCTTTCCTCGCTGGATAGCCGTCGCTATGTTTATCTCTAGCCATGTTGTCTCCCGTTTGCCGATTGTTCACCGGTCTTTGCTAGGGGTTTCACGTCCAGGACACTGGCAGGATGTACAAGCATGACGATCTCTCCGGATCAGAATTTGAATATGAAGTCGGCGAGGAACGTCTGCGAGGCATTGGTGGCGCCGTCGAGGGTCTCGTCCTCGGGCTCGGTGTTGAAGTAGCTGAACTTGATCTTGCCGTACTTCCAGATCTTATAGCCGGCGAACAGCACCCAGCCCTTGCGATTGACAAAGCCCGAGTCGCTGTCGGCGATGAAGCCCGGCGAGGCGTTGGCCTGGATGTTCTTGTACCAGGCCCCGAAGCTGAACTTGTTGTACTTGACCGAGCCGCCGGCACCCCAACCTACGTCCTTGTCCTTGTTGGGGCCGGTGGCGCCAACGTTGTTCAGGTAGTGGCCCCAGACATCCACCGAGCCCTTTTTGGCGAACTTGTAGCCTGCCCGGGCGTAGATGTCCCACACGCGGAACTCGCTCAGGCGGGTGGCGCCGGAGGAGTCCATGTACTCGGGGTTGCCGTGCACGTTGGGGGGAATGTCGCCGGGATCGCCCAAGTTGCCCCAGGAGGTGTAGCCGGCTGCGCCGCGGAAGCGGAAAGCGCCGGTCTTGCCGCGTACGCCCAACTGAGCGGCCGGGGCGTAGACGTTGCTGCTCCACTCGCCAGTCTGGCTGACGGTCATGTAGGCCGCCAGAATGAAAGGCTGCCAGGCGCCGCCCTTGTTGGCGGTGTACTTCAAGAAGGCACCCTCGGGCACCACGTCGCCGTCCCAAATGGTCTTGGTGGTCAGGAAAGGCTGGGGCACCTTACCAAACTCAAAGCCCAGGCCCTTGCCGGGCACCGCACTGGGGGTCCACTTGATGTAGGCCCGGTCGATGCCCCATTTGCTGTACTCGGCAAAGTAGTTGCCCATGGTCTGGTTGGTGCTGGTGGGGTCGCTGTCAGCACCGGTCACCATGCGGAAGCCCAGTTCAACGTCTTCGTGGATCTGGCTGCGCACGCCAAAACGCAGGCGGACGCGGAAGCGGTCCTTGCCGGTCTTGGATTTGCCGTTCAGATCGTCGTAAGTAGTGTGCTCATAGCGGAAGCGGGTGTCGCCATAAAAGGTGATGCGCTCCACCCAGCCGGGCAGGGAGCTCTTGGCGGCCTTGCTGGCGGCCACTTGCTGCACAACCTGCTCTTGCTTGGCCTGTGTAGTCTGGACCTGTTTGAGTTCCTGTTTCAACTCTTGCAGGCTTTGCTCCAGCTTTTTGATCTTGGCCTCCAGATCGACCTGGCTGGCAGCCAAAGCCGGCGGGGCCAGCCAATAACCCAATGCCAGCAGCCCTATGAGCACCACGACGGCGGTCTGCTTTCTACTCCTCCTGCTCGTCACTGCGTCCTCCTTTTCAGCCTTGGACAATTACTCTATAATCCCGAGTTCTAAACTTCTTGATAGCTTTGCAGCCAATACAGCAATTCATCCGGGTCCACCGGTTTGTTGAGACAAACATCGATGTGTTGTCGCATCGCCTCTTTTAGTTCCGGGTGAAAGAAGCGGGACGACATCGCAATGAGACAGGCATTGGGATTTCTACGCTTGAACTCCCGCAATTCCAGATTGCTTAGCGCCACCAGATCCAGATCAATGATCACCACCCGGTACTCGCCCGCCGAGACCACCTGCTGCATCTGTTCTGGTGAACACAGTCCAGCCACGGCATAGCCCTGTTCACGGATCAAGTCGCACAAGGCGCGGCATTGTTCTTCCTCGCGGTTTACGACTAGAATCCAATCCGTCATCAGCCATCGCTTTTGGTCGGCAACCAGCAACATTAAGCTTTTACAAAGAGCAATTCCCATGCCATGGGTAGGCATTGAGCGTCGTGGTGGCAGGGGATATTATTGGCACGAGTGGTTAACTTGCTGATAAAGGCAGGAAATTGCCATTGGCGACAGGGAGGCCATCACCTCTTAGGCCGGATATGAGGGTATCACGATGCTGGCTGGCAAGGGGTTGGGGCGGATATAAGTGTCCGGCCATGCTACCCGGAAATTGGAATAAATTAAATTGGCTTTAATTTTTAAGATGTTATGCGTGTTGGATATTCGGACACATCGGGCGGTGTCTGAATGTATTGTGTTGGGCTTAGCCGGTGAGCTAGTGGGCGGTTGGTTTTTCCAGGCGGTATTTTTTGATTTTATCGTAAAGGGTGCTGCGGCTGATGCCCAGTTGCGCGGCGGCCATTTTCTTGTTCCAAGAACAGCTTTCCAGGGCCTCTGCCACCAGCCGCTTTTCCTGCTCGACCAGGGTGGCGGCGGCGGAAGGTGACACCGGATCGCGCAGGGCTGCCGGCAGGTCCCAGGCCCCGATCTGGCCTCCCTTGGCCAAGACCACGGCGTGTTCCACGCTGTTTTCCAATTCGCGCACATTGCCGGGCCAGGTGTAGTCCAAAAGCAGGCGCATGGCCTCGGGGCTGAAACCCTCTATGTCCTTGCCCTGTTCTTGGCAAAAATGGGTCAGGAAGTGGCGGGCCAGCCCGGGAATGTCATTGCGGCGATCCCGGAGAGGCGGTAGCAGGATAGGGATCACGTTGAGCCGGTAATAAAGATCCTCCCGGAAGCGCCCTGCCTGCACCTCCTCCACCAGGTTTTTGTTGGTGGCGGCCAACACCCGCAAGTTAACTTCCAAAGACTCCGTGCCGCCCAGTCTCTCGAACTTGCGCGTCTGCAACACCCGGAGCAGCTTTATTTGGGCATGATGGGATATTTCTCCTATTTCATCGAGAAACACGGTGCCCCCCTCCGCCTGCTCAAAGCGTCCCGCTTTGCGGCCCAGAGCCCCGGTGAAGGCACCCTTTTCATGCCCGAACAACTCGCTTTCCAGCAAGGTTTCAGGGTAGGCCGAACAATTTATCACCTTAAAAGGCTTATCCCTTCGGGGGCTGTGGCGATGTATGGCCCGGGCGACCAACTCTTTGCCCGTACCGCTCTCTCCCTGTATGAGCACCGTGGTGTCGGTGGGAGCCACGTCTTCGATGAGCTTGTAGACCACTTGCATCTTGGGGTCCCGGCCGATGATACCGCGAAACCCATGCGCCCCAGCCGTTGCCAGGCCATGCATCTCTTCCTCGTCCTGGATGGCCCGGCCCAGGGACCCTGCCGCCTGGTTCATGATAAGGCGCACGGATTGGATATCTTCGGCGTCACATTGGCAACCTCCGGGACAGGCCACCACCATGGCGCCTTCCACTTGGTCTCCCTGCAAGGGAATTATGCCCTGACGAACGGCCAAGGAAAATTCCTTGGGCACCAAAGGGGGATGGAAGGGATTGCGAGGGGTGAAGCTGATACTATCCTTGCCCTTAAGGATATTTTTCACCTCCTGCACAACGTCCGGGTCGGTGAAGGTTTTGCTGGAGCCTTCTGCCAGGGCGAACAGCATGTCCCGGTTCTGGTTAAGGACCAGGATCACCATGTTGTGGCAAACCAGCATGCCCTGTAATCTGGCCATTAAAAAAGACCGCATCTCGTCCAGGGTGCGCAAGGCGCTGATCTCCTGGACCAACTCACACGATGCCCTGGTCTGGCAGTGCGCCCGCTCCAGATCCATGGTCTGTTCTTCCAGTTGG
>JANQFN010000412.1 GCA_028277825.1 Desulfarculaceae bacterium | reverse complement strand
AAACGGGTCACCGCCCCGGGCTCCAGGGCCTCGCCCGCCGGCCAGGTGGTCATCTCGCTCCAGGCGGCGCGGGCGGCCCGGGCCAGATCCAGTTCTTTGGAGGGTCGCGCCGTTTTGAGGTCCGGACTCTGGGCCAGCACCTGGCCCAGGTCCGGGTCCTGACCGGCCAGGCGGCACTCGGCCTGCACGGCCAGACCGGCCAGGGGCCCGGCGCTGAAACCGGACCACAAGGGCTCCAAGCGGCCCATCAGGGCCAGGGCGCCCAGGGCGCGGTTTGCCCGGCCAAAAGCCGCGGCCAGGGCCGGGCCCAGGGTGAACATCTCCTGGCTGAACAGGGTTTGTTCGCTCACGGATTCTCCGGAAATTGTTATTAAAATTTATAGTTTTTTATCATAACAGAAGGGGCACTGGAAAAGCTAGCGGCCTTGCACCGGCGAACTGAACCGGGGTTCGGCCAGAGAGTTCCCGCAAAATTGTGATCTGTTTTAGGGCAGATTGCCGTTGTCTTTAAGGGATGAGCCTATCATAATAAAAAAATATCCTTAAGGGAAAGCCTGCCAAGCATTCAAACCCCAAGGGGTTGAATTAACAGATTTAACTTTCAAAGGAGACTAAACGATGCTCAAACGTACCTTGATCGTAGTCATGTCCCTGACCCTGGTGTTGGGTGCCGCCATGCTGGCCGGGGCCGAGGAAAAGCCCGACGGCACCGTGGAGTTCGCCACCCATAACATCGCGGTGGGCGTGGGTGTCACCTGGGGCGACGGCACTCTGACCTACATGGGCAAAAAATACAAGTTCTCCATCAAGGGCCTGAGCCTGGTGGATTTGGGCGTGGGCGACGTGCAGGCCAAGGGCAAGGTCTACAACCTCAAGAAGCTTGAGGACTTCAACGGCACCTACTCCTCGGTCAAGGCCGGGGCCGCCTTTGGCAAGGGCGCCCAGGCCCAGCAGCTGGTCAACGACAACAAGGTGAAGATGAACCTCACCGCGGTGCAGGAGGGCGCGCGTTTGTCCCTGGCGCCGGGCGGCATGGAGATCAAGCTAAAGAAGTAGACGTTACGTAAATTCGCCAGACAAGGCCGGTCGGGGCGGGATGCTCCGGCCGGTTTTTTTGCCATGAAAATGATTAACATGGCAGCAACAGTTTTCATTAAAAAACATTATTCGCTTTTTCGGCTTCGTTCGTCCCACAAATTGAACATAAAATAAATTAATCTGATAAAAGCAGCTAAATAGAAAAGTGTCGCATAGATATACAGTCCTATCCTATGCACGGCGTAATCAAGAGATGTTGTATATAAAAAAAATCCAGCGAACACTGCGGCTACAACCAGAGAACGTCTATACTTCGACATCTTTTTTTGATATTCGCTGCGCTTCATTTCCTTCTTTTGGATTGTCAAGTTGTAGTAATCCATGCCAAACCAAAGTACGCAAGAAATTGAAATTAGTATTAACGAAGGCCAAAAGCCAATCTCGAGATATTCGCTTACAACACCGGCAACCCTGCTAACCAAGCGCAGGAAATCCAAAAACAGTTCAGCGCCTTTACTTATTACATTTTTGACGAACCACTCTAATATTTCAGAGATTCCTCCGCAAAAGAGGTGTTGAAAAAAGGAAAAAATCAATTCAGACACTGATCCCCCACTTAAAACTAGTTGTGCTTGGCGTTGTGTTTGCCCAACAGTTCAAATACAAAAAAGATAAATCGTAAGAAAACAAAAATGTATAGCATAGATGTTAATAGATATGCTTTACCGGCCACGATACCTCCTTCGCATATGGATGCCAACAGAAAGGCTGCAAGGACTGCAAGCCAAACCGTCTGCTTCCAAACATTTTTCTTTTTTTGCTGATATACAACAGATTCCTTGTCAAGCGGTGAATTTGCTAGGTCATAATAATTTATCAAGTTCCATATTACGTAGGAAGTGGAAACAAAAACTACCGAAGGCCAGAAACCAATTTCAATGAAATTGTTGATCTCCCCCACAACGCGCCACAAAATTCGCACAATATCAAGAAAAAGCTCCGCGCCTTTTCCAATTATGTTTTGCACGAACCACTCTAATATTTCAACGGCTCCACCAATAAAAAGGTATTCGAAAAAGGGAGTAACCAACTCGGACACGCTCATACCGCTGAAATCTAGTCGGGTTTCGGTTCACGTCTGTATGACAGTTCGACAATAAAAAAAACCACCTTTACAAAAACTGCAATATAGCACATTGCCAGAATCCAATACGCTCTGGGGGCCCACCCCTCATAAATTTTTATCAGTGCAAAAAATGCCAGAACAATCTGTGCAGTTGTCCACCGGAGAAATATTTTCCGCTTTTTACGGTAGCCATTTGCCTTAATTCTGTTTCTTTGTTTGGTCAGTTCGTAGTAGCTAATACCGTTCCATAGTAATAATGAAACCAAAACAAGGATTAGCGAAGGCCAAAAACCGATAGCAACGCACTTATCAATCGCCACGTAAACCGGTTTTAAAATTCTCCACAAAGTCAACAGGATACTTACAAAAAACTCCGCTCCTTTTCCAATTACGTTTTGCACAAACCACTCTATTATATACATTATTCCCCCTAAGGAAGTATCTACCAATAAAATCTGGGTTCAATATGATCACATCGGACTACTTCTCACCATATATTTGATTCTTTATTTTGATTATACTTTGACTTATTTCTTCAGCTCTATCCTTTGCCTCATATAGGTTTTTGGTTAACTGCCCTCCGGCGATTAACCTGCTAAAAATGAACTCGCCTACATCCCACTTTGAACCGGTTTTTTGAGCCGATTTTTTAAGCGGCGATACGAACCTATATAATTTATCTCCCTTTTTAACAGAGGATACGTATTTTCGGGACCAAAAGGGGATTTTATTTCCAAGATATGCAACACCAACATCCCACATGACCATCCAGCCCGTTTCCCATATAATCACCCCCGCCGCTTTGAACCCGAACTCCAGGGCTTTCATCATCTCTTCGGCATTGGCGCTGATGTGCCGGGGCGCTTGATCCAGCAATACCTTCAGGCCCTCGCTTATCTTGGGCGCAGCCTCGAACAACCCCCGAAAGACGCGGGGAAAGGCCCAGATGAGGCCGTTGATCACACCGGGCTCCGGCCTCTTCGCCTCCTCTAGGGTTTCGCTCTTTATTTTCTCTACATACTCTTCCGCCTCCTTCTCGAACTTCTTAACCAGCTCTTTCTTTTTCTTCAACTCCGCGTTGAAGGCGTCCCAGAATCTTTGCACATCTTTCTGTATCTCCGCAATCACCCACTCAACATAGGCCGGCACGACCTCCCGCAAAGGCTCTTGCACGGACTTGTACACCGCCTCGCTGCAAAGGCAGGGGTTCTCCTTCAGCCACTCCGCCGAAATCTTTTTGGCCAAAGGCTCAATGTCCGAGTAGTCTGCGTTGCCGCCCTGCATGAAGGGTACGGTCAAAGAGTACTCCCGGCCCGCTACGCCAACACTCTCACTGGCAGAGACCCTCACCTTCATCAACAGGCCCTTGTCCTGCCACTCCACGTTCTCGGTGTCCACAATCACCTCGGGCGGCGAGATTCCCTCCGCCGCCAGCAGCCCGTCCAGCCACTCGCTGGCCCCCTCCCGCATCACCCGGCGCTGATCGGCGCTGAAGATCACCTCTTGCGAATCCATGAACATCACCTCGCGGTAGGATTGCTCCAGAGCGGCGATAACCGCCTCCACGTCGTAGCCGCCCTTGGCGTCCCGGCGGATGGGAACCTGCACCAGATAGTTCGAGTTCTTCATCATGAGGGTCAGCCGGCAGCCATCGCCCGAACCGGTCATGGAGCCCTTCACCGGTGTAAACATGGTCAAAATGTCCCTGGTTACCAAAATGGATTGCACCACGATGAGGTCCTTGAGGGTTTCCATAAACTCAGGGTCCTGCAAGGCCTTAGGCACGAATACCACTCTCACCCCCAGTTCCCGGCTATATTCCCTCTGTAGCTGGGTTAGGACATCGTTGAAGTCCAGACGTCCATCGCCCAGGAAGGTCAAACGGCAGGAAGCGTTTACGGTCTGGGGCGGCAGGTCCAAAGCGATGCCTGTGCTGTTGACCGGCTGAATATAGGGCCAGATGTTGAAGATGCTCACGCCTATTCTCCGGGCTGTATGGTTTGCGCCAAACGTCGTGCGGGCATCTAAGCCCACCGCGGCTCTATGGCCTGGAGTCTCCTATGAAGGCGGTATGGCAGGATAGGAAGCCACTTCACAAAAATATAGCCCGCATGTTTCATGAAGGCCGGACGGAACATAATCCGTAGTGAGTACACTAACGAAAAAAATGACCCCGCTGCCCACGCCAAGGTGATCGCGGGGCCCGGCACAGCCAGCCGCCGGCAAACAAGGCGCCTGGCAAGCGAGGGCCGCAGGCGTAGCAAAAGCTACGTCGAGGCCCGAGCGAAGCCAGCAACACAGTGTGCCGGTGGCTGGCGCAGCCGGACGTTCGGCCTCCGTGAAACATGCGGGCTGACTCCGGCCCGTAACAGGACCGGAGTCAATATGAAAGGCTTTCAGGGAGGGGCGGCTATTCTTCCAAGGCAAGCTCCAGAAGCTTATCCACCAGGGCGGGGAAGTCCATGTCCGCCTCGGCGGCGGCCTGGGGCAGCAGGCTGGTCTGGGTCATGCCCGGGATGGTGTTGGTCTCCAGCAGCACCGGGCCGCGCTCGGTCAGGATGAAGTCGCTGCGCGAGTAGCCCTTGAGCCCCAGGGCCTGATGGGCCTTGACCCCCAGCTCCTGGATTAGGCGGGTGTCGGCCGCCTCCAGCCGGGCCGGACAGATTTCATCCGAGGCCCCGGGCTGATACTTGGCCTGAAAATCGAAGAACTCGTGAGCCTCGCCCGGGATGATCTCCACCAGGGGCAGGGCTTCGGGCTCGGCGTTGCCCAGCACGGCGCTGGTCACCTCCCGGCCGGCCAGGAACTCCTCCACCAGTACCACCGGGTCCAGGGCAAAGGCCGCCTGCAGGGCCGGGGCCAGTTTGGCCTCCTCGTGCACTATGGATATGCCGAAGCTGGAGCCCTCGCGGGCCGGCTTGACCACGCAGGGCAGGCCCAGTTCGCTGAGCACCCGCTGGGCGGGGTCGCCGTCGATCCCGCGCCGCAGCACCAGGTCCCGGGCCACGGGCAGGCCGCGGCTGCGGTAGCGGTCCTTGGCCATGGGCTTGTCCATGGCCAGGGCGCAACCCAACACCCCGGCGCACTGGTAGGGCAGGCCCAAGAGATCCAGCAGGCCCTGCAAAGAGCCGTCCTCGCCGCCGGGGCCGTGCAGCATGATCAGGGCCACGTCCAAGTCCGGGGCCCGCTCAACCAGCTTGGCAAGGTCGGTGGCCGGGTCGAACACCTCCACCGTGTGGGGCAGGCTCTTGAGCGCCTCGGCGCAGGCCCCGCCGGACTTCAAGCTCACCTCGCGCTCGCTGGAGGTGCCGCCCATCAACAGGGCCACCTTTAGCGCCCGGCTCACGAGTCCATCCCCAGGGCCCGGGGCACCTCAGAGGGCTGGTGGCCGTTTTTCATGCGCTGGAAAATCGTGCGCTCCACCTCCTTGGCCCGGGCCAGACCCTTGGCGATGCGGGCCTCCAGGTCGGGCATGCCCCGCCCGTAGCGCTTGGCGATGTAGGCGAAGCGGTCTTCCAAATCCACCAGTTGGTCGTGGGTCACACGCTTGTCCGCGTAATTGACCAGCATGGTCTCGTCCAGGGGTTGCTCCGGGGGCAGCACCACGTGGTTTCTGACCAGATAGGCCAGTTCCGGATAGCCCAGTCGGCGCATGATGGCCTCGCCCTCCAGGTCGTGGCGGCGGGGGCTGCCCAGGCACTGGGTCTTGGCGATGTCGTGCAGCATGGCCC
>JANQFN010000337.1 GCA_028277825.1 Desulfarculaceae bacterium | reverse complement strand
GCGCTGGCAAGGCGTCCGGCAAGCGACAGGCGAAGGCGTAGCCAAAGCTACGTCGAGCTTGGAGCGCAGCCGGCAACACCGCCAGCGCCTGGCTGGCGCAGCCGGACGACCAGCCTTCGTGAAATATCCGGGCTAAACCTGGAGCAAAGAAAAAAAGCCTTCGAGGAAGGCGAAGAGGTTTGGGAAGGGGGAAATGAGTTTTAGGCCCTGCTACGCTATTGCTTGCCTTTTCCCAATCGGCGCAGGCTTCACCGCGCTAGTGGCCTTTCAATCAAGTGCGGCGGCGTGGGAGCCGTGGCAGGCCCTTGGGCTGTGTTTGCGGGGAGCACATTGCCGGCTTGCCCGCTTGATATGGGGGTAGGGCGGATTCGGCCCTCCCGCACGTCATCGCGGAGCGGCTTATCACCGGCTCCCCATAAAAACCACGCGGTTTTCCTTTACTTCAAAACCTCTTCAGTCTTTCTACCTTCCCTTCTCGCCTGACCCGAGGTTCTCGATTGTGGTCGCCACTACGGTGGCAGGCTTACAATTCAACCAGCGGCAGCCAATCATAGGCCGGACAGCCCTCGCACTTGGGCTTGGTCTTTTTGCAGCACAGCTTGCCCAGACGCACCAAGAGGGCGTGGAACTCGTTGAACAGCTCGGCTTCGGGGGGCAGGTTGTCCATGAACAACTCCTGCAAATCGAAGTAGCCCATGTCCTCTTCGGCCAGGCCGTGGCGTCCCAGGATGCGGAAGGTGTAGGCGTCCACCACGAATACCGGCCGTCCGGCGGCGTACAGGGCGATGGAGTCGGTGGTCTCCGGGCCGATGCCCTTGGTGGCCACCAGGCTCTTGCGGATGGTGTCGGTGGACTGGCTGAAAAAGCAGTCCAGGTCGCCCTCCCACTGCTCATTGATCATTCTCAGCAGGTTACCCAGGCGGCCGGCCTTGATGTTGTAGTAGCCCGCCGGCCGGATCAGCCCGGCCAGGCGCCCCGGCTCCAGGGAGCTGAGGCCTTCCAGGGTGAGCACCCCGGCCTCCTTGAGGTTGGTGATGGCCTTTTCCACGTTGGTCCAGTTGGTGTTCTGGGTCAGCACCGCGCCCACCATCACCTCGAAAGGGGTGTCGCCGGGCCACCAGTGCTGGGGGCCGTAGGCCTTCAGGAGAATGTCATATAGCTCCTGCAGGTGTTGCGCGGTGGACATAGGGCTCTCTCCAGGGTGGTTGGCCTACTAGGCTAACATGGAGAACGCGGCTTGGGCAGAGGGTTGTGGCAGCGTTGGGAAGAGAGAAAAGACAAGAGGTGGGGAAGGTAGTAAGCAGAGTTCGAGCAAAGCGACGCTCACATGCAATCCAGTAATAATCGTCATCACGAGACGCGGCGGCAGTGTGGTCAGATTGGAAAGCATGCCAATCCGCATGCCAATCCGCCGGGCCGTGGCGATCTTCGGTTTCCATCCATGGCTCGCAAGAGCAAGATTCTTGTATTACACGGGGGGACCAGGGAAGGGAAAGATTGCCACGTCGCGCCGCATGAGAGGCTCACCTCGCACTCACCACTATAGCGGCGCTCCTCGCAATGACAGCGATTCTGAATAATCTGTGTCCACAGGCGCCCTGACTAGACAGTAGGCCGCAACCTGTCTCCAGAGTAGAATCATTTAGGTAATTTCTTTTTTACAAACCTCTTTTCTTCTGCCTTAGGCTACCGCTTCGCCTTGACAGGCAAGGGGGCTGGCGTATAGATTTTGGCTGCCGCCTGATCTTGGCGGCTTTATTATTGTATGGTCTGCTCGCTCAGGGAGAGCTTCACTGATGGCCGGCGAACCGCGCTTAAAAAAGACGCGCAACTTTGGAGTGGTGGCGCACATCGACGCCGGCAAGACCACCTTCACCGAACGCGTGTTGTACTACACCGGCCGCACCCACAAGATCGGCGAGGTGCACGACGGCACCGCGGTGATGGATTGGATGGAAGAGGAGCAGCAGCGGGGCATCACCATCACCTCGGCGGCCACCACCTGCCAGTGGAAAGGCCAGACGCTCAACATCATCGACACCCCGGGGCATGTGGACTTCACCATCGAGGTGGAACGCTCCTTGCGCGTCTTGGACGGCGTGGTGGCGGTATTTTGCGCGGTGGGCGGGGTGGAGCCCCAGTCCGAGACCGTGTGGCACCAGGCCGACCGCTACCGGGTGCCCAAGATCGCTTTCATAAACAAGATGGACCGGGTGGGCGCAGACTTTAGCGCGGTGTTGCAGCAGATGCGCCAGCGGCTGGGCGCGGTGCCCCTGCCGGTGACCATCCCCATGGGCGCCGAGGACGCCTTTGCCGGCGTGGTCGACCTGATCAACATGCAGGCCCTGGTCTGGGAAGAGGCCGACCTGGGGGCCGAGTACCGTAGGGAGCCCATCCCCGAGGACCTGGCCGAAGCCGCCGCCGCCGGCCGCGAGGCGCTGTTGGAGACCCTGGCCGAGGGCGACGACCACCTCATGGAACTTTATCTGGAGGGCGAGGAGATCCCGGCCAAGGATATCAAGGCGGCCCTGCGCCGGGCCTGCATCGGCCTGGAGCTGGTGCCGGTGTTCTGTGGCAGCGCGCTCAAAAACAAGGGCGTGCAGCCGGTTTTGGACGCGGTGGTGGACCTGCTGCCCTCTCCCCTGGACGTGCCACCGGTTCAGGGCATAAACCCGGACAACGGCGAGAGCGAGGCCCGCCAGGCCGATGACGCCGCGCCGCTTTCCGCCCTGGCCTTCAAGGTGCAGATGGACCAGGGCCGCAAACTGGTCTACGTACGCATCTACTCCGGGGTGATCAAGTCCGGGGCCGAGGTGTTTAATGTGGCCAAGGGCCAGGCGGAAAAGGTGGCCCGCATCCTCAGGATGCACGCCAACAAACGCGAGCGCCTCAAAGAGGCCAAGGCCGGCGAGATCGTGGGCATCATGGGCCTGAAAAACACCAGCACCGGCGACACCCTGGCGCTTAGGGAGCGGCCCATCGTGCTGGAGCCCATCGACACCTACGAGCCGGTGATTTCGGTGGCGGTGGAGCCCAAGACCGTGGGCGACCAGGAAAAGTTGGAAGCCTCCCTGGCAAAACTTTCCGACGAGGACCCCACCTTCAAGGCGCGCGAGGACGAGGACACCGGCCAGACTATCATCTCGGGCATGGGCGAGCTGCACCTGGAGGTCTTGGTGCACCGCCTGGAGCGCGAGTTCAACCTGGTGGTCAACGTGGGCCGGCCCCAGGTGGTCTACCGCGAGACGGTCACCACCTCCGCCCAGGTCAGCCAGAGCTTCGACCGCGACCTGGGCGGCACCCGTCAGGTGGGCGCGGTCACCCTGGCCGTGCAGCCCAATCCCCGCGGCGGAGGCAACACCATCAGGATGGCGGCCGATCCCGAGCAGGTGCCCGGCGAATTCCTGCCGGTGCTGAAGCAAGCCCTGGAAGAGGGCCTGGACTCGGGTGTGGTCATGGGTTATCCCGTGGTGGACACCGGGGTGACGCTCAGCGGAGGCAAGTTCCAACCCGGACTCTCCACCGAGCTGGGTTATCGCCTGGCCGGCTCTCTGGCCCTGAAAAAGGCCCTGGAAGAGGGCAAGCCCATGCTCTTGGAGCCGATCATGAAGGTGGAGGTGATCGTGGGCGAGGAGTTCATGGGCGAGGTGATCGGCGATCTCAACGCCCGGGGCGGCGCGGTGGAGTCGGTGGAGCCCAAGGGCGGCGGCAACATCGTCAAGGCCCTGGTGCCCTTAAAGGCCATGTTCGGCTATTCCACCGCCTTGCGCTCGGCCACCCAGGGCCGGGCCATCTTCACCATGCAGTTTTCGCACTACGATCATCTGGAAGACAAAAAGAAGTAGCGACCTTTTGCGGTCCGGCCGGATCGCCAGTCATCAGAAATTATTAAGAGATCAGCGGGCGTCCGGGGCGGGCGGCGACAGGCTGTAGCGCGAGGCGCCGTAAGGCCGCCTGGGCGGCTGGCTGGCTTCCTCTTCCTGTTGCTTGCGCTCCTTTTCCTGGTTGCCGCGGCTGATATCGTTCACCTGATCCAGGGCCTTTTGCGCCTGGGCCTGCAGCGCGGGCTGGCCCTGGAGCAGCTTCACCGCCCGGTTTAAGTGATAGCGGGCCGAGCGCAGGCGGCCCCGCTGCTTGAAGGAAAGCCCCAGATACAAGGAGGCCTCACCCACCTCGCCCATGCGGCCCAGGGTAACTCCTAGTTCGTGCAGGCTGATGTGGTGGGGGTTGCCCAGGGCCAAGAGGCGGCGGAAAGTGTCTTCGGCCTGTTTGAGGTCATTGTTTCGCTGATAGGACATGCCCAGGGCCAAAAGCGCCTCCCGGTCCTTGGGCATAATACCCAGGGCCCGTTTCAACAGGGTCTGAGCCCGGGCGAAATCGCCCATTTCCATGCGGCAGATGCCCTCGTCGCGGTAAACGTAGGGGTTGTCGAACCAGAGTTGTTTAAGCCGCTTGAAAAACTCGATGGCGGTTTCGTAGTTGTGGCTGCGCATGTTCCACAGGGCCAAGCCGTAGATGGGAAAAGCGCTTTCCGGGTTGTCCAGTCTCCGCCGGCTCAGCTTGGTCAGGGCCTGCTGGGGTTCATCGTACAGGGCGATCAAACGGGTTTGGATGCGCATGAAGGTGTCGTTGTTGTAAGAGCGTTTTTTTTGGGCGCCGTAGTGGCGCACCATGTTGGCCACCGCCTCCATGCGGCTGGGGCTGGTGGGGTGGGTGCGCAGATAGGTGGGCACGTCGCCGCCCAGGGTCCTCTCCATCTGCCAGACCCGCTCGTAGCTCTTGGCCATCTCCGCCGCCGGGTAGCCGGCGGCGTCCATCACCTTGAAGGCGGCCCAGTCGGCTTCTTTCTCGTCTTCGCGCGAAAAGGCCAGCATCTGGGTCTGGGCCCCGGCCTGGGAGCCCATGGCGATGGCCTGGCCCAAGGCCGGCGAGCCGGTGGCCGCGCCCAGAAGCAGACCGGCCAGCATGCCGGCCATGGAGGCCAGGCTGACCGGCGAGGCCTTTTCCACCCGCTTGGCCAGATGCCGCCGCCAGACGTGGCCCATTTCGTGGGCCAGCACCCCGGCCAGCTCCGCCTCGGTTTCCAGGGTGGTCATCATGCCCCGGAACATGAAGATATAACCGCCGGGGATGGCAAAGGCGTTCATCTCGCCCAGGTTGGCTACGTAAAAGTTGAATTTGAAGGGTTTGTAGGGCACAAAGGCCGCCAAACGGTCTCCCAGCCCCCGCACGTATTCCACGATGTCCGGGTCGTAGATCAGGGGGATGCTGGCCAGGATCTGGGCCGAAATTTTGCGCCCCAAATCCCGCTCCTCCTCCAGGCTCATCATGGCTTGGGCTGGAGGCGGCCACAGGGAAAGGGTCAGGGCCAGGGCCAAAAGCAGGCATGTCAGACGTCTGAGCATGCTAATCCTTTGCATGCATGATAAGGCTCTTGCCGGTCATGGCCGGCGGCTGGGGCAGGCCCATCAACTCCAGAACCGTGGGGGCCACGTCGCAAAGGGCGCCTGGGTTAAGCTTAGCGTCTTTTAAGCCGGGGTCAACCAGGATCAGGGGCACCGGGTTGTCCACCGAGTGGGCGGTGTACACCCCGCCGGACTCGGGATCGATCATCTGCTCGGCGTTGCCGTGGTCGCTGGTGACCAAGGCCTTTCCCCCGGCGGCCAGCACTGCGGGAATAAGACGGGCCAGGCAGGCGTCCAGGGCCTCCATAGCCTGCAAGGTCGCCGGAAAATCGCCGGTGTGGCCCACCATGTCGCCGTTGGCGTAGTTGAGCACCACCAGGTCGTATAAGTCATGCTCCAGGCCTTTGATCACCTCGTCGGTGACCTCCGGCGCGCTCATGGCCGGCTTTTGGTCATAGGTGTCCACGTCCTGGGGCGAGGGCACCAGCACCCGGTCTTCGCCCGGCACCGGCTCTTCCACCCCGCCGTTGAAAAAGAAGGTTACGTGGGCGTATTTTTCGGTCTCGGCGATGTGCAGTTGCCGCTTGCCCGCCCGGCTCACCACCTCGGCCAGGGTGTCTTCCACGGTCAGCGGGGGGAAGGCCACCGGTATGTCCAGGCTCTCGTCATAGCTGGTCATGCATACGTAATAAGACAGCTTAGGCCGGTCGCTGACCTTGAATTCCTCGAAGCCGGGGTAATTAAGGGCCCAGGTCATCTCGCGGGCGCGGTCAGCCCGGAAATTGAAAAAGATGGCCGCATCATTGTCTTGCATCAGGCCCACCGGCCGGCTGAACTCATCCACCCGGACCATGGGCTCCACGAACTCGTCGAACACCTCGCGGGCGTAGGATTCCTCCACTGCGGTGACCACGTCGCCCACCAGATGGCCCTTGCCCCGGACCAGGGCGTCATAGCCCCGCTCCACCCGGCGCCAGCGGCGGTCGCGGTCCATGGACCAGTAGCGGCCGGCCACCGAGGCGATCATGGCCTGGGGAAAGGCGTTCAAAAAGTCCTGCAGCTTTCTGAGGTAGCCGGCGCCGGAATCCGGCGGGGTGTCGCGGCCGTCCAAAAAGGCCTGGATGAAGATACGCTCCACCCCGGCTTCGGCCGCCGCGGCGATCAGGGCCTCCAAATGGGTCTGCAGGGAATGCACCCCGCCGTCGGAGACCAGCCCCAGCAAATGCAGGGCAGCGTCATTGTCCTTGGCTCGTGCAAAGGCCTTTTTGATTTGGGGATTGACGCCCAACTGGCCCTGGGCCACGGCCTGGTTGATGCGGGTGATGTCTTGATGCACCACCCGGCCCGCGCCCAGGTTCAGGTGCCCCACCTCGGAGTTGCCCATCTGTCCGGCAGGCAGGCCCACCGCCTCGCCGCTGCACTTGAGTTGGGTGTGGGGGTATTGGGTGAACAGGGAGTCGATAAAGGGGGTGTCGGCGCGGGTAACCGCGTTGCCCTCGTTATCCTCGCCCAGGCCCCAACCGTCCAGAATCGTCAATACCACCGGGGCGTGTACGGCCATCATCACTTCCTATATTTCAAGGCTGCTGGTTACCTGCCGGGGGCAGCAGTTCCTCCAAGGCCTGGGGGTCCAACTCCACCCGGGGGGCGTCCCCCCACAGCGAGTCCAGATCGAAAAACTCCCTCACCGGCTGGTGGAAGACGTGCACCACCACCTCGCCGAAGTCCAGCAAAATCCAGCGCCCTTCGGAGAAACCCTCCCGCCCGCTGGGCGGGCGGCCCGCCTTTTTGAGCACCCGGAGCACGTTTTCGGCGATGGCCGCGGCCTGGCGGGTGGAGCGGGCGCTGACCACCAAAAAATAGTCGGCGTAGCCGGTCAGCTCGGCCACCTCCATCAGGAGCATGTCCGCGGCCTTTTTGTCGTGGGCGGCGGCGGCGCACAACAGGGCAAGCTCTTTGGCGTCGGCGGGGCGGGGCGGTCGTTTGCGGGCTCGAGGCTGTGAACTCACGAATTGTTACCCGGCTCGGTGTAGAGATTCATGCTCCTAATATAGTCTTCAACCGCTGGCGGTACAAGGTAGGTTATGGACTCGCCGGCAGCCACTCTCCGCTTGATGTCAGTGCTGGAGATGTCCAGCAGGGTGGTGGTGACGTTTTTGGCCCCGCAACCGCCGGGCAGGCGCACCCAGCCGTCGGCCGCCTGCGCAAAGGTGGGGTCCACCTCGGCCTTGAGGTACTCCTCCAGGTTGCGGGCCGGGTTGTAGGGCCGGTCCATGACCACCATGTTGGTCAATTCCATGATGCGCCGGGGTTCGTACCAGGTGTGTAGCCAGAAAAAGGCGTCCACCCCGATGAAAAAGAACAGCTCCCGTCCGGGGTCCTCCTGCTTCAACTGTTCCAGGGTGTCCACGGTGCGCGAGTGGCCGCCGCGCTTTATCTCCAGGTCGCTGGCTTTGAAGCCGGGCCGGTCGGCCACGGCCAGGCGCACCATCTCCAGGCGGTCGGCGGCCGGGGCTATCACCTTTTTGCCATGGGGCGGATAGTTGCAGGGCATGTACCAGACCTCGGCCAACTCCAAGTTTTCCGAGGCCTCCTGCACCGAGCGCAAATGGGCCAAATGGATGGGGTCGAAGCTGCCCCCGTATATGCCCAGCCTCTTGGCCACTAGTCCCTCACCTGGCCGTCGCCAAAGGCGATGAACTTGGTGGTGGTCAGCTCGGTCAGGCCCATGGGGCCAAAGGCGTGCAGCTTGTCGGTGTTGATGCCGATCTCCGCGCCCAGGCCCAGCTCGCCGCCGTCGTTGAAGCGGGTGGAGGCGTTGACCAGGACCAGGGAGGAGTCCACCCCATCGATGAAGCGCCGGCCGCGGACATAGTCCCTGGTGACGATGGCCTCGGTGTGGGCGGAGCCGTATTGGGCGATGTGGTCCATGGCTTCATTCATGTCAGCCACCACCTTCACCGCCAGGATCAGGTCCAGGAACTCGGCCGGCCAGTCCTCTTCCACCGCCGGTGTGGCCGAGGGCAAAATCTTTACGGTCTGGGGGCAACCCCTGATCTCCACCCCCTGTGCGGTCAGGGCCTCAGCCGCCTTGGGCAGAAACTCTTCTGCCTCGGCGGCGTGCACCAGCAGCGTCTCTACCGCGTTGCACACCCCGGGGCGCTGGCACTTGCCGTTGATCACGATGTCTCGGGCCATACCGTGGTCCGCGCTTTCATCCACATACACGTGGCACACTCCCTTGTAGTGCTTGAGCACCGGGATGCGGCTGTTGGCGGTGACGAAACGGATTAGGCTTTCGCCGCCCCGGGGGATGATCACGTCCACCAGTTCGTCTTCCTTTAAAAGCGCCGTGGTGGCTGCCCGGTCAGTGGTGGGGATCACCTGGGCCGCGGCCGGGGGCAGGCCTTGCTCGGCCAGCACGCCAGCGATGATCTTGGCCAGGGCCAGGTTGGAGTTGATCGCCTCCTTGCCGCCCTTTAAGACCACGGCGTTGCCCGATTTTAGGCACAATCCGGCCGCGTCGATGGTCACGTTGGGCCGCGATTCGTAGATAAAGCCGATTACGCCTAAAGGGATGCGCTGGCGGCCCACCAAGAGCTGGTTGGGACGTCGCCACATGGAGGTGATCTCGCCCACCGGATCGGGCAGGGCGGCCACTTCCCTTAAACCCTGCGCCATGGAGGCTATCACCTTGTCGCTAAGAGTGAGCCGGTCGACCATGGCCGAGGTCAGGCCGGCTTCCTGGGCAGCAGCCAGGTCCTGGGCGTTGGCCTCTTGCAGGGTGGCCTGGTTGTCCTCCAGGGCGGCGGCCAGGGCCAACAGGGCTTTATCCTTTTCATCCCGGGACAACACGGCCAGCTTGCGCGCCGCCTGCCGGGCCTCCACACAAATGTCATGCACTATCTGTTCAACAGACATGCCACGCTTTCCTCATCTTCCAGGTCGAACACCACCAGGTTATCGCGGTGGATCACTTCGTCAAAGTCCTTGTACCCCAGCCGGTCTTCTATCTCAGCTGATTTAAGGCCCTTGATCTGCTCCAACTCAGCGCTGTCGTAGTTAGTCAGCCCCACGCCCAAGACCACCTCGCCCGGTCCCAAGACCCTCAGAGCGGCGCCCTGGTTGAACACGCCGCGCACCGCGGTGATGCCCGCGGCCAGAAGGCTCTTGCCGCCCTCGCACAAGGGCCGCACCGCGCCCTCGTCCACCACCAGCTCGCCAGCGGACTCAGCGTCAAAGGCTATCCAGGCCTTGCGCCTGGTGAGGCGGTCCGCCCGGGGCAGGAACAGAGTGCCCCGGTCCTGGCCCTGGCTCAGTTGGTCCAGGATGCCGTCGACCAGGCCGTTGGCCACGATGGTGTAGGCCCCGCATCGGGCCGCCTTTTCCGCGGCCTTGACCTTGCTCAAGATGCCGCCGGCGCCCACCGCGCCGGGCTGAGCGCTGGCCAGCTGCAAAAGCTCGGGCTCCACCCTTTCCACCAGGGGTATGCGCCGGGCCGCCTGATTTTCCCGGGGGTCATCGTCCAGGATGCCCTGCACGTTGGTCAGGTTGATCAACAGGTCCGCGCCCAGAAGATTGGTCAGGGCGGCGGCCAAATTGTCGTTGTCGCCCAGCTTGATCTCGGCCACGGCCACGGTGTCGTTTTCATTGATGATGGGGATCACTCCCCAGCCCAAGAGGGTGAACAGGGTGTTTCTAGCGTTGAGGTAGCGCTTGCGCCGCCGCAGGTCACCGGCGGACAAGAGCACCTGGGCCACCTTGCAGCCGTGGTCGGCAAAGGCGTCTTCATAGGCCTGCATCAGGCGAGACTGGCCCATGGCGGCGGCGGCCTGTTTTTCGGGGATGGAGCTGGGCTTGAAATCCGGCCCCATCTTGCCCACGCCGCTGGCAATGGCTCCGGAGGAGACCAGCACCACTTGGCGCTCACCAGCGGCCAGGCGGGCGATCTGGCCGGCCAGTTGGGCCACCCGGTCCAGGTCCAGGCCGCGTCCACCGCCGGCCAACACGCCGGAGCCCACCTTGACCACCACCCGCTGGCTCTGGGCTATGATCTCGGCCCGGTTCAAATGGCTGGCTCCTGTTGATCGTCTTGCAGCCGGGAGGCTATCTCGGCCAACAATTCCGGCACGCCCTGGCCGGTCAGCGCGCTGATGGGGATCACTTCCAGGCCCTGTTCCTGGCAGCCCGCCCCGAAAGCGCCCAGGTTCTCTTGAGACGCTTCCAGGTCCAGCTTGTTGGCCGCCACCAGGCTGCTGCGCTCAGCCAGGGCCGGGTCATAGGCTTTAAGCTCCTCGCGCACCACCCACAGGTCGGCCAGGGGGTCATCGCTGCTCAAGTCCACCACGTGCAAAAACAGTCTGGTGCGCTCCACGTGCTTCAAGAACTTCAGTCCCAGGCCGGCTCCCTGGTGGGCGCCCGCCACCAGGCCGGGGATGTCGGCCATGGTGAAGGGCCTCTGCCCCTCCAACTCTACCACGCCCAGGTTGGGGGTGAGGGTGGTAAAAGGATAATCCGCCACCTTGGGGCGGGCGGCGCTGGCCGCCCGGATCAGGCTGGACTTGCCCGCGTTGGGCAGCCCGATCAGCCCCACCTCGGCCAACAGCTTCAGTTCCAGATGCAGGGTGCGCTTGGCGCCCTCCTCGCCGGGCTGGGCCATGCGCGGGGCGCGGTTGGTGCTGGAGGAGAAATGACGGTTGCCCTTACCGCCGCGTCCGCCGTGGGCCACGATCACTTCCTGGCCGTCGTCGGTCAAGTCTGCGATGATCTCTTGGGTTTCGGCGTCGCGCACGATGGTGCCCAGAGGCACGGTGACCACCTTGTCGGCCCCGGAGCGGCCGGTCTTGTTGTTGCCCTGGCCGTGGGCGCCGCGCTTGGCCCGAAAATGTCTCAGATAGCTGTGGTCGGAGAGGGTGACCACCCGGTTGCTGGCCTTGAGGATGACGTGGCCGCCGCGGCCGCCGTCGCCGCCGTCGGGCCCGCCTTTGGGCTGGAAGCGCTGGCGCAGAAAGCTCACGCAGCCGTTGCCGCCGTTGCCGGCGGCCACCTCGATTATGGCCTCGTCCACGAAGCGCATATTCGTAGCCTCAGGCCCCGCAAAATAAAATAGTACGGGCGGCCGGGGCGCCAAAACCGCGCCGCCTCAAGGCCGCCCGCTAACCTCCGCTGTTTAGGCGGGGTATACGCTGACCCGCTTGCGATCGCGGCCCAGCCGTTCGAACTTCACCTTGCCGTCGATCTTGGCGAAGATGGTGTAGTCGCGCCCCATGCCCACGCCCTCGCCGGGGTGGATCTTGGTGCCGCGCTGACGCACGATGATGTTGCCGGCGCTGATCGGGTAGCCGTCGCCGCGCTTCACACCCAGTCTCTTGCCCGCGGTGTCGCGGCCGTTTCTTGAGCTGCCGCCTGCCTTTTTGTGTGCCATTTTACTATGCTCCTGAGCGCGGCCCTAGGCCGGGATGTCCTCTATGCGCACGGCGGTGAAGGGCTGGCGGTGGCCCCGCTTGACTCGGTAGCCCTTGCGCCGCTTCTTCTTGAAGACCACGATCTTTTTGGCCTTGCCCTGCTCGATGATAGTGGCGTTTACCGCGCCCTCCAGATGGGGCTGGCCGATCTGGGGTTCGCCCTCGCCGCCGATCATCAAGACCGGCGCCAGTTCCACCTTGTCGCCCACCTCGCCGGCGAGCTTTTCCAGGCGGAGCACCTGGCCCGTTTCCACTTTATATTGCTTGCCGCCAGAGGCGATCACTGCGTACATGGCTAAAAGAACCTCCTGAAAATTAGAAGGTGAAGTATAGGAGAAAGCCCTTGATCTGTCAAGGGTTGCGCCGTTCAAAGCACCAGGGTTCCGGCTGCAGGCCGCAACGCCTTTGCTGGCAGGGCTTATTACACCTCGCGTGGCGTTTGCGCAAGGGCGCCTGGCGGTTTTCTCAAGCCAACTCGATGTAAAAAATAAATCAACGCCGCCCTTGCTGTCAGACAGGGGCGGCGTTGTTGTATCGGCCCTTTGGCCGGTGAAATCCTAAAGGATGATTATGATTTCAAACCATAGACATTGTCCAAGGCACGCTGTTTATCGGCCTTTACTTATCCATGAAAGCAACTACCTCCTCGAGCCAGACCCGGGGCCTTTCCCACATGGGCGTGTGACCGCTATAGGCCACCACGAAGATTTCACTGTTCTTGATGCCCTCATTGATGGCGAGAGCTCTCTTGAAAGTGCCGAATATGTCGCGGGTGGTGACATTGATAAGGGTAGGCGCCTTGATGGAGGCATACTTATCCGCAGGGATCGCCGGCGTAGTGTACATGGTCCTCAGCATTCCCTTGAGAGCCGCGGTCTTGGCTTTTAAGCCAATGACGACGAACCTTTCCAGATCCCCGGTAGAAAGATTTTCCTTGCTAAAGTATCTAGGCATCGCCTTTTGAAAAACAGCCCGATTCTGCTCCTTGGAGCCGTATGCGTTGATTCTCTTTTCCACGCCTTTGCTCATCCCCACGGGCGCGACATTCATGGCAAAGGTATTTGAAAGGACCAGTTTCATTACCTTGTCCGGATAGAGTACGGCAAAATGCTGTAAGACCATTCCGCCCATCGAGTGGCCTATCAATATCGCCTTTTTAATTTTCATGACCTCCATAAACTGCGAAATGTCCTCCGCAAGCTGCTGGTAGGTATACCCGCTGTTGGGTTTGCTGGTCAGTCCAAATCCCCTAAGGTCAATGGCGTATACCTTATATTTAGCTGGAAAATAATCTATTACTTTGTCCCAACTCGCCGAGGATAGACTGTAGCCATGAATAAGAATAACCGGAATGTTGCCCGAACCGGCGGTCTTGTAATACATGTCCAGGCCGTTAGGGAGCTTGACCGTGTCTGCCTGGGCAGATACGGCCATAAGCATGCTTCCCAATAACAAAATTACAAAGGTGATTCCTCTAAGACGTTTACTAGCCAACATAACTTCTCTCCTCTCTTTTTTTTAACCATGAAACTGCCGTAAAGGTCTTTGGTTTTCGACCTTTAAAGTTGCCAGCGCCAGATCGGCGCCTGACAACAGGTTGCTATTTTGGCTAGTAGAGCGGTTAGCTATTCACAACTGCAGTAGGCACAATGAGAACCGGCAGAATCTATCCACTGTCAGGTAGGACTTTAGGAAGCGTTCCACGTGAGGTGCAGCATCTTGTAGCACTTGTAGGGTTTCATAATGTGAATAATACATTTCATAACATGAATATAGTCTATTGAGGAAAAAACCATATGTCAATCCCAAAAAAAGCCGAGAGCCTTTGCAATCATTTGCCGGACAAGTAAGCGAGAGCTTTTCGCCGAAGCCCATGCCCTTTTTAGGCCCATTGCGGTTTTTCACAGGTAAAATGAGAAGTCATTTGACTTAGAAGAGTGCCATAAACCCATTGCCCTGGATTTGGCTACCATGATCCAATCAACCACCCTGGAAACCCACCGGCTCAGGCTGCGCCCGCTGGAGGCCTCTGACGCGCCGCTCATTCAGCAGGCGGCCAGCGCCAGGGAAATAGCTGACACCATGATCTCCATCCCCCACCCCTATCCCCCGGGTGAGGCGGAAAAATATGTCGCTGGACAGCAGGCCCAGCAGGAGGCTGGACGCGGGGTGGTTTTTGTCATCGAACGCAAAGAAGACCGCGGATTTTGCGGCCTGCTCGAACTGCGCGACATCGTTGCCGAGTTCTCCCACGGCGAAATGAGCTTTTGGCTGAAGGCCGATGCCTGGGGGCGGGGATACATGACCGAAGCGGTCCGGGCAGCGGTGGGTTTTGGCTTCGAGCAACTGGGCCTTAACCGGCTGCATGCCTTTCACATGCTGCGCAACCCGGCCTCCGGACGGGTGTTGGCCAAAATCGGCTTTTTGCAGGAGGGCACTCTCCGGCAATGCGTGCGCAAGTGGGGGAAGCTGGAGGATGTGGCCCTGTGGGCCATCCTGCGCGCGGATTGGGCCGGCTAAGCGGCTGGCCGCCTATTTACGAAACCGACCCAATCAGGCCTCTTTGGGCCCCTTGACTCCGGGAAACTCCTTGACGTGCACATCCATCTGGGGGAAGGCGATCTCAATGCCCGCCTGGTTCAAGGCCTGGTAGACCGCCTTTCTAAGGGTGGATTCCATCAGCCGGCGGTGATCAAAGCTGTCGATCCACACCCGCAGCCTAAACAACAGAGCGCTGTCAGCAAACTCGAACAACAGCACCTTGGGTTGGGGCGATGCCAGCACGTGCGGATTGGCCTCGGCGGTCTCGATCAGGATCGCCTCCACTTGCTCGGCGTCGCTGCCATAGGCCACGCCCACGTCTATGTCGCGGCGCACCCGGTGATCACTCTTGGTCCAGTTGATCAGCTCGTTGGAGATGATGTGGCTGTTGGGCACAAATATGACCGCGTTGTCCAGGGTGCGGATCAGGGTGGTGCGGATGTTGACCTTGAGCACCCGGCCCAGGCGGTCGCCCACCTCGATCACGTCGCCCTGGCTGACCGAGCGGCCAAAGAGCAGGATCAGGCCGGAGACGAAGTTGTTGACCACGTTTTGCAGGCCAAAGCCGATGCCCACGCTCATGCCGCCGATGACCACCAGCAGGCTGGTGAGGTTCACCCCCAGCAGCCGGAGCACTACATAGGCGAACACGGTCCATAGGGTGTAGGTGGTGAAGGCCTGCAAAGAGGGCAGCACCTCACGGCTGAGCTTGGACCACTGGTCGGCCCGCTCCAGCAGGGAGTGGATCATGTGGATCAGGTATTTGAAGACAAAGAACAGGATGATCACGGCCAACAGGTCGGCGAAGCTCAGGTTCAGGCCCTGCCAGGTCATCTCCCAGCTTATGGCCCGGCTTACCAAATGGAGCCCTCCCAACTGGTGAGCCAAAGTTGCCACCAGGCCGGTCAAAAAAGCCAGCCAGATCAGGGGGGGGCCCAGGCCCGAGGCCAGGCGGTGGAAGAAGGAGGCCTCTTTTTTGGGGGCCCGATTCAGGGTGCGACCAAGGAAATGACTGGCTGCCGAGGTAAGCTGCAGGCCCAGGGCGATCATCAGCCAGATAATCACCAGGTAAGTGCTGACCATGCTCCAGCCGACGACGGTCAACAGCAACGCCAGCGCGCAGGTCACCTGGCTTATTCTGGTCAGCCAGTGCTCCAGCCGGGGCTGCTCCGGGGTCAAGCGGCGTTGCAGGAAATATATGGCCACCAGGTTGCCCGGCGCCCAGAGCATCACGAACAACACCAAGGGCATCTCGCTCAGGGCCGTGATGTTGAGCAGAACATACAGCCAGAACAAGGGCCCCAAGGGAGTGTTGTCGGCGCGGCCCAGTTGCAGGTTGCGCAGGCCCGAGGCCAGACACAGCAGAGACCTGGCCAACAATAGCATGGCCAAAATGTCGATGATCCAGATCTCGGGGTATTCGCCCTGGCTGGTGTAGATCAAAAGCCCCAAAGCCAGGGAGAACAGCCAAATGAAGCTCAATATTTGAGACCTGGCCTGGGGGGTTTCTCTGAGCGCGGGAGCGAATTTCCGGTAATACAACACCAGCCCCAGGGCCAGCAGCGGCAGGCAGAAAAGGAGCAGGGAGACCAGCATGGCGGTCAGCTCCTGCCGGTCGTTGGGCAGTTTGGGCATTAGGAACCGGGGCAGGCCGGCGAGCCAATAATTCAGGTGGCCCGGAATGTGCCGCCAGGTGTCCAGTTCAATGAAGGGGACCATTGGCCGCAGGAACAGGTCCATCCACAATTCGGATATGGCCAATTGCAGGACATCCAGTCTTTGCTCCACCCGTTCCAGCAGTTCGCGGGCCGGCCGGGCCAAGGCTTCGGTCTCCAGGCTCAGAGCCTGCAGTCTGCCCTCGACTTCCACCATATGTTTGCGCAAGAGTTCCATTTCGGCGCGGTAGGCGGAAGAGGACAACATGGCGGCGTACTGCTCCAGGTCCTGGGCCATGTCCTTGAGATTGCCTTGGTTCAAATCCAAAGAGGCCTTCAGGCGGTCCAGGGGTTTTAAAAGGCCCCTGATGCTTCCGGCCAGGCTGTACAGGTCCTGGTAGATGAGACTGGCTTCGGGCGGGCTGCCCACCATGGAGCGCAACACGATCAAAAGCTCCAGGAAGCGGGTTTTCTTGGCGCGCACCTCACGGCTTATTTGAGCGCTTCTGGTGAGCAGTTTTTTGCCGGCCTCGGCCACCAGCTTGTCCATGAAGGCCAAGTCAAGTTCGATGCTTTTAATGATCTTTTTGGAAGCGGTGAGCTTTCCTTCGTCCACGGCCTGGACAGGACCTGGGCAGGTCCAGGACAGGAGTACGGCGGCGGCCAGGAGCAATGAAGGCAATAATTTTTTCATTATCCATTCCAGGGAGGGGCATACATATTCGCCCCAAAGCTTGCCCCAGCCACGAGCGGCCAGTCAACGCAAAAGCTAATGGATAGCAGGCGGGTAGGGAATAGCCAGGGACAGTATGCAAGGCGGGATGGGAAGAGGTTGTGAAAGGAAGCAGGTGACGGTCGCCGGTAATCAGACTAGGGAGCGATGAACAGTCCGGGGACTGAGCATCGGATGGGGCGGCGTGTATCAGCCTGCCTCCCAAGTTTTCACGGCGTGGTGGTCCTGTGGGCGCTGGAGTGCGGGGCAGGGCAACCGGCCGGCGATTCCACCTAGCGCGAATTTGGACCTTGATTTTTCCTTACCGACTTCTTTTCTTTCCCACCAATATGAAACGGGCCGCCGTTTGCACGGCGGCCCGTTGGGGTTTCGGCTTGGCTTGCCTGGCTACTGCGGCGCCTTCAAGTACTTGAAGTAGTCGCCGTCAGTGGACAGGATCAGCTCGGTCTTATCCTCGGGCTGGGAGCCGTAGCTCTCCAGGGTCTTGAACAGGGCGTAGAACTCGGCGTCCTTGCCGTAGGCCTCGCCGTAGATGGTGGTGGCCTCGGCGTCGGCCGCACCGCGGATGCCCTGGGCCTGCTTATAGGCCTTGGAGCGGATGCCGGCCAGCTCCTTCTGCATCTGGCCCAGGATGCGCCTTTTTTCGCCCTCGCCCTCGGAGCGGTACTGGCTGGCGATGCGCTTGCGCTCGGAGATCATGCGCTCAAACACCTGCTTCTGCACGCTCTC
The DNA here is from genome assembly GCA_028277825.1 of Desulfarculaceae bacterium. Classification (GTDB taxonomy): domain Bacteria; phylum Desulfobacterota; class Desulfarculia; order Desulfarculales; family Desulfarculaceae; genus Desulfoferula. The sequence continues at coordinate 354 of JANQFN010000337.1, read as the reverse complement.
CACGTAGTTGATGCGCTTGATCTGGATGTCCACCACTTCGATGCCGTACTGGGGCGTCAATTTGGCCGCCTCGGCCAGCATGCGACGGGTGATGTTCTGGCGCCCCACCTTGACCGGGGTGTCGGTGCGGCTGGCGGTCTCGTCGTCTCCGTCGCCGGCGGCCTTGGTGGGCTCATAGCCCGAGGTGGTGGCCATGGTCACCGGTATCCAGTCAAAGGAGCGCACCAACTCCACCAACAGGTTGGAGGAGACCTGGTCGCGCACCACCGAGTCGATGATGTCGTCCAGGCGGCTCAGGGCGCCGCGCTCGGTGGCCACGGTCTGCAAGAAGCGCAAGGGATCGGTTATGCGCCA
>JANQFN010000332.1 GCA_028277825.1 Desulfarculaceae bacterium | reverse complement strand
CTCGTAGGTGTAACCGGAATCCTGGATAACCTTGATACCCTGTTTGACGAACTCACTGAGGCTGGTGGTGGGGGTGCCCACGGGGAAAACCGAAAGCTGGGCAATCATGGTCAACTCCTAATCTGGTTAAAAACAGGGCTCAGGCCAGCGCCTTGTTAAGCGCGGCCCTGAGACGCTCTTGACCCTCCGGGTGAGTGACGGCCACCCGCAAATGATAGGCATCGCAGCCCACGAACGAGGCGGCGTCGCGCAACAACACCCCTTCCTGGGCGCAGGCCTCGGCCACCTGGGCCGCGTTGGGTCCCTCGGGCCGCAAGCGGCACAAAAAGTAGTTGACCTGGCTGGGCAGCACCGCCAGGCCCAGGCCCTCCAGGGCCTCCATTTGTTCGGAGCGCCACTGGGCCACCAGGCGGAAGGTCTCCTGGGCGTATTCATCCTGGGCCAGACAATGCACCCCGGCCGCCTGGGCCAGGGTGTTCACCGACCAGGGTTGGCCCATGGGAGCCAGGTCGGCCAGGGTGTCGGCGTTGGCCAGGGCATAGCCCAGGCGCAGACCGGCCATGCAGTAAAACTTGGTCAAGGAGCGCAGCACCACCAGGCGGGGATGGTCATGCACCTTGGAGGCTGCCCAGTTTCTGGCCTGGGCCGTGGCGAAGTCGATGAAGGCCTCGTCCAGGACCACCCAGGCCTGACGGCGCTGGGCCTGGGTCAACAGGCTGTCCAGCACCTCCAACTCCACCACCTGGCCCGAGGGGCTGATGGGGTTGGAGAGGATCACCGCCGAGGGCTCCTCCCGCCAGAGCTGGTCCAGGTCGGCCGCCACCGGCGCAAAGCCGTTTTGCTCGCTCATGATCTGGTAGTGGAAGTGGCGTCCGGCAATGGCCAGGGAGCGGGCGATCTCGCCAAAGGCCGGCGCCAGGAGCACGATCTGCTTGAGGTCCAGCACCCGGGTGATCATGCGGATCAGGGCGGTGGAGCCGTTGCCGGGCAGGAGACAGCCCATGTCCACCCCCAGCTTGGCGGCCAGGGTCCGGCGGAACTCATAGGACAAGCGGTCCGGATAGTGGCACACCAGGTCCATGGCCTGGGCCACGGCTTCGCCCAGGCCGGGAGGCGGACCCAGGGGGTTGAGCGAGGCGGACAGGTCCAGGATATCGGCCACCGGGCGGCCCAGGGCGCGGGCCCAGCCCCACACGTCGCCGCCGTGCACCGCGTCGCCGCCGAATACGGCCATCATTTTTTCCGGCGCTTTGCCGGGAGGTTGCTCAGGCAAGCCTTACCACCCTTTCCCTGCTGAAACGGCCGCAGGCCTATAGCCTGGGCCCAGGACAACGTTGAGGCCGGCAACCTGTCCGGCCGGACTGGGCGCCGGTTTGGGGGAGTAGATATTCATCCGGATCATTATGACACGCCCGGGCGGTCTCGGCGAGTGCTCAGGCTTTCGGCTCTCGGGCGGAAGGCTTGCTTTGGCGATAATCCTCTTTGCGCAGGCCATGGCGGTTCATCTTGAGGTAGAGGGTCTTGGGGTTTATGCCGGCGGCCTCGGAGGTGTGATTCACCCGGCCCCGGTGCTTCTCCAGTTGGGCCTCTAGGTAGCGCTTTTCGCATTGGCCCAGGTATTGGGCCAGGGGCTGGCCGTCGGAGGGTGGTGGCGTCAGGCGGGGCTCATCCGGCGCATCAGATCCCGCGGTCGAGAACATCGGAGCCAACTCCAGGTTGTCCACCCGGCTGCCCTGACACAAAATCACCGCCCGCTCTACGGCGTGCTCCATCTCGCGCACGTTGCCCGGCCAGGCGTGGGCCAGCATCCGTCCCTGTGAGGCGGGAGTGAAGCCCACCAGGGGCTTGTCGTATTTGGCCGAGAAACGCTCCAAAAAGTAATTGGCCAAGGGCAGGATGTCCTGGGTGCGGTCCCGCAGCGGGGGCAGGTGCAGTTGGATTACATGCAAACGGTAAAACAGATCCTCGCGGAGGATGCCTTGCTCCACCGCCTCGCTCAGATCGCGGTTGCTGGCCGCGATGATGCGCACGTCGGCGCTAAGCTGGGTGGTGCCGCCCACGCGCTCAAAAGCGAACTCCTGTAAAAACCGCAGCATCTTGGCCTGCATGTCCAGAGGCATCTCCCCCACCTCGTCCAGGAGCAGGGTGCCATGGGCAGCGGACTCCACCCGGCCGATCTTGCGGGCCACCGCGCCGGTGAAGGCGCCCCGCTCGTGACCGAACATCTCGCTTTCGATCAGAGTGGCGGGAATGGCCGCACAGTTTATCTCCACAAAGGGCTTGTCCGCCCGGGGGCTGTTGTTGTGAATGGCCCGGGCCAACAGGCCCTTGCCGGTGCCGGTCTCTCCGGAGAGCAGCAGGGTGACGTCGGTGCCGGCCACGGTCTCGGCCAGGCGGCAGACCTCGCGCATGCGCTCGTCATTGGCGATGATGCCTTCCAGACGGGGAGGCTGACCGGCGCGCAGGCTGGCCACCTCCCGCTTGAGGCGCACCCGCTCCAGGCAGCGTTCCAGGGCGTGGCGCACCTCGCCCATGGTGAAGGGCTTGCGCAGATAGTCGGCCACGCCCAGGCGGATGGCGCTGACCGCGTCCTCGATGTCGGAAAAGGCGGTCATCAGGATGTACTGGGTTTCGGGCCGCTCGGCCTTGAGCTTGCCGATCAGGGTGAGGCCGTCGATGCCGGGCATGCGCAGGTCGGTGATCAGCACGTCAAAGGCGTTATTGGCCATAGCGGCCACAGCGTCCTGGGGGCGGCTGACCAACTCCACCCGGTAGCCCTCAGCCAGGCCCTGCTTGATGCGCTCCAGGGTAGACCATTCGTCGTCCAGAACCAGAACAGAGGGCCGCCAGACGCGGGCGCCGGCCTTGACCTGCTTGCCGGGGGAACTCATCTCAAAAACCTCGCAGCGCATTAAGCGGACTCGCAGGGGACGCATCATTATGACGTGAAGTAAACCTAAAACGCCAGATGCTTTGGCGCGCTCGGGCAAATAGTGGGGCGCGCGGTTGGCGGGTGGGTTCGGCTGGCCTATAATGAATGGTGTCTACCATGGAGAGTGATCATGCAGTGCGCGCGTTGCCAAGCTGAAATGGATGCCGATGATGCCCGGGAGTTCGCCGGACAGCAGATCTGCGAGGACTGCTACATGGACGCGCTGTCTCCGGCCAAATCCTGCGATCCCTGGGCCACCTACACCGCCAGCCGCCTGGGCGAACAGGAGCTTAACCCAGCCCAGCAAAAGATCATGGACCTGATCGCAAGTCAGGGCCAGGTTACGGCCCAGGAGCTGTTGGCCGCCACCGGCCTGAAGCCCAAGGCGCTGGAGCGGGAGATGGTCGCCCTGAAGCACATGGAGCTGCTTGGCGCCCAGCCGGCGCCCGGCGGCGAGAAGGTCTTTGTGCGTTTCAAGAAAGCATAGATGGACATTCACTTCAGGGTGATCTCCTCCATCGCGGTGCTGGTGGCGGTGATCTGCCTGGTGATGGGGCTTAAGCAACTGGGCCTGGTGAAACAGAGCTACGGCAAACTTTTCGCTGGCCTGGTCACCAATGTCACCCTGCCCGCCCTGATCTTCGTGTCCCTGGTAAAGCACCGGCTGTTCTGGTCCGAGGGCTGGCTGGCCCTGATCATGTTGGCCGCCGAGATCCTCTGCCTGGCCCTGGCCTGGCTCCTGGGACGCGGCCTCAAGCTGGGCCGTCCCCAGATGGGCGCCTTCATGCTGGCCGCCGGCTTCGGCAGTTCCGCGCTTTTGGGCTACGCCCTGATCAACCAGGTGTTCCCTGGCGACGCCGCCGCCTTGGGCGAGGCGGTGGTGATATCGGAGATCGGGGTGGGGCCGGCTCTGTTCACCCTGGGGGTGGTGACCGCCATAAGCTTTGGCAGCGAACACCAGCAGACCAAACAGCGCATCAGGGATATGCTGGGCTACTTCCGCTCACCCATCTTCGCCTCGGTGGCGGCCGGCGTGTTCTGCTCCTATCTGGAAATCCCCGCGGGCAATCTCCTGTTGGACATCGTGTTCAAGGGCCTGGAGCTCTTAGCCAAGGCCAACACTTTTTTGGTGACCCTCACCGTGGGCGCGGTGCTTGAGTTGCGCGGCTTCAAAAGCGCCCTGGGGCTGGCCTTTCTGGTATGCGTGGTCAAGCTATTCCTCAAGCCGGTGCTGGTCTGGCTGCCCACCCTGGGCATGGACCTGCCCGCCTGGCAGGTGCAGGTCTTGGTCTTGGAGGGCGCCATGCCCTCGGCCCTGTTGACCGTGGCCCTGTCCGCCCAGTACGGCTGCGACAGCGCCCTGGCCTCGCGCCTGGTGTTCGCTACCACCGCGCTGAGTTCGGTGACCATCCTGTTCATGTTCAGTCTGTTGAGTTAGTGCAGCCTCCCGTCGGGATAAAAAAAGAAGCAGGTAAAGGGAAAAAGGATTGGCCCACGAGCTTTGGGGCAAAAGCGATGCCTTGGGATTCTGGCGGAAGCCGCCATCGCACGCCACACCGGTCCTTTGTCTAAACAGAAAACATCGTGTCGTTGCGAGCGAAGCGAAGCAATCTCTGCTGGGCAAAAGGGCTGGTGATTGAACCCCCATACGGGGGTTCATCCCCCGCGGCTTGCCGCGCTATAAAGCTGAAATCTTCCTCTTGATACCCCGCTGCTTGCGGCGGGTTGTTCATTAAAGAGTACGCGAAGAGGTTGGGAAGGAAAGAATCCTGGGCGCACCGACAGTGAGGCTTTCGATTGGCGGCGCGTCAACGCGGCAATGAACCTCATCCCCGCTGTAAAAAAGTGGCGCCTGCTTCTCCCGCACTACGACAGACATGATTAGGGCCGGCCCAGGCCAGGGGCCCTGCCCATGCCAACCGCCGGCCCGACGCCAAACAGACTTTCCTTATTAACCACCTCTTAAACGCTTCCCTCAAATACGTTTGATCTTGTCGGCGATGTCAAACTCCATCTCCGACAGCGGCCTGCGCCTGAGCCGATGGGGCAGGGCCAGCAGGGCCGCCCGGTCGATGTCTGCTATCTCCACCTGATGGCGACCCTCCAGGGCGGCCAGGGCCAGGCCGCATTTCAAGAGGGTCAAATCGCCCCGGTGGCCGTCAGTGCCCAGACCCAGGGAAACTGCCACCACCCGCAGCAGCACCGCCTCACCGGCCTCAATCGTGGGCAACTGCTGCCGGGCGGCCTTGATACGGGTGGAGAGTTTCTGGCCCTCAGCCTCCCAGAAGGCCGCGAACTTCTCCGGGTCAGCCTCGAAGTCCAGTTGCCGGGTTATCACCTCCTGGCGCAAGCCGGGCTGGGCCAGGCCTTTGACCTGCACGCAGAGCCCGAAGCGGTCGGTGAGTTGTGGCCGCAGCTCGCCCTCCTCTGGGTTCATGGTGCCCACCAGGGTGAATCTGGCCGGGTGGCTTATGCTGATGGATTCGCGCTCCACGGTGTTGATCCCCATGGCCGCCGCGTCCAGGAGCACGTCCACCAGGTGGTCGTCCAGCAGGTTCACTTCGTCCACGTAGAGTATCTGGCGATTGGCCGCAGCCAAAATGCCGGGCAGGAAGCGGGCCTCGCCCTGACTCAGGGCGCTCTCCAGATCCAGGGTGCCCAGGAGCCGGTCCTCGGTGGCGCCTACGGGCAGCTCCACCACCTTGACCTGGCGTTGCTCCACCGGCAAGTCCTCTCCGCCGGCCAGGCGGGCGGCGCATTCCGGACAGGGCTCGGCCGGATTGCAGTTGTAGGGGCAGTCAGCCACCGTCTCTTGGCTGGGCAGCAGCTCGGCCAGAGCGCGCACCGCGGTGGACTTGGCAGTACCCTTTTCACCCCGGATCAACACCCCGCCCACCTTGGCATTGACCAGATTGACCATCAGGGCCAGCTTCATGTCGTCCTGGCCCACGATGGCGGCAAAGGGATAGGTGGGGGCCTTTTGGTTCTGCGGGTCAGTTCCGGATTCCATCAGCTTCGCATTTTTCGCTAGCGCCTTGGGGTTAGTCGATAAAGACAAAACCGTAGCGGTCCTGGGTCTGCTCCTTGGTCCGTAACACCTCGATGCGCAGGCCCGCCTGGCGCGCGGTCTGGAACACGTCTATGCCAAACAACTGGTCGCAGGGCCTGACCTTGTCCGGGGTGGGGCAGGCCTCGCCCTGGTCCACCACGCAGACCTTGCACAAGTTGCAGTAACGCACGCCAAAGGCCAGATAATGGCCGTCCAAAAAGGCGGCCCGCTCGATCTCCAGCACCGCCTGGCTCAGGGCCCGGGCGTCGTGGCCGTGCAGCAAAAGGACGTTGTCGTATGACTGGACCATAGCCTGCAACTCCTGGGGGCTGTAACCCCGGGTGGAGCATTTGATGCTCTGGTTAAAATAGTCCTCGCAACCCCAGCGGCATTTGAGAAGCACCCGGGGGTCGAAGACGATTTGCTCGGTGGTTACGGGCAGGGCGTTGGCCAGGCCCATTTCCTTGGCCAGGTCGATGTATTTTTGCATGTTCCTCCTCAGGCCCAATGTTGGTGCACCACGTCCAGCACCCGCTGGGTGCTGAGCCTGCCCAGGGAGACGCAGGGCGCTCCCAGATAGTCGGCCAGGGCGCGGCACAAGTTTATCTCATGATGGTGTCCCGTGTCCGTATCAACCACCACGAAGCGGGCGCGGGAGCCAGTGGCCAGGCGCTGGGCCAGGCTCAACACCTCGCGGTCAGCATAGCCGCCGTCGCCCCAGCCGTCGCCCCAGCCGCCGCCCTTGTCGCCCGCCTTGGCTGGATCGAAGTCCGCGCCGCTCGTGGCGGCCAGGGGTACATTGGGCCGGCCGTCTGTGAGGATCACCACCAGGGGCGTGAGCCTGGGATCAGCGGCCAGCTCCCGCTCCAGGACCCCGGCCACGGTCACCAGACCGGCGGCCAGGGGGGTCTTGCCGCCGGTGGGCAGCCGGG